>CALRSN020000094.1:0-7530 GCA_943370865.1 Bordetella parapertussis | reverse complement strand
TGTTTTCCTTATTGGGTTTTGGTATTGATTATATCATCTTAGCCTTAGCCCCCAATTACGGATGGTTATTCGTGGGCCGGGTGATTGCCGGTATCACAGGTGCCAGCTTTACTACCGCAGCTGCTTATATTGCTGATATCAGTACCGCTGAAACAAGAACCAAAAATTTTGGAATGATCGGTGCCGCATTCGGGCTTGGTTTTGTAATTGGCCCTGCACTGGGCGGGCTGCTGGCCGGTTTAGGTACCCGTGCTCCTTTCTATGCCGCAGCAACTTTATGCCTGCTCAATACACTATATGGTTATTTCGTGTTGCCTGAATCATTGCCTAAAGAAAACCGCCGGGCTTTTGAATGGAAAAAAGCAAATCCTTTTGGTTCCCTGCAATTTTTAAGGCATACCCCGGGCATTGGTAAAATGGCACTATGCTTTTTCCTGATCTACCTGGCCTCGCAGGCGGTGCAGGGCAACTGGAGCTTCTTCACGATCCATCGCTTTGGCTGGAAAGAAAGTATGGTCGGTATTTCGCTGGCTGTTGTTGGCGTATTAGTGGGTGCTGTCCAGGCAGGGCTGACGAGAGTGATCAATCCTAAGATTGGTAACACCAATAGCATTTATGCCGGGTTACTATTGTATACACTCGGGCTTCTCTTATTTGCTTTCGCTTCGCAAACCTGGATGATGTTTGCTTTCCTTATTCCTTACTGCCTGGGTGGCATTGCTAATCCTTCCCTACAGGCTACGATTGCCACGTATGTGGCTCCAAACCAGCAGGGGCAATTGCAGGGAGCCCTGACCAGCCTGATGAGCCTTAGTACGATCATCGGGCCGCTAATCATGAATAACCTTTTTACTTATTTCACCAGTAATAAGGCCCCGTTTTATTTCCCCGGCGTGTCATTTCTCCTCGGTGCCCTGTTCATGTTGACCAGTGCTGTTATTGCATTTCTTATTCTGCATAAGAAAAAGGATCCAGTTACAGCATAAAGCTGAATTGTCAGCCCGGCGTCAGCTGATGCCTGTTTTACTAATTAAAATCATACATAAGGGTGACCGTAAGCAGCACTTTGGATAAAGCGATTTTTCACTTTTACAGTACTGAAATGATCGTTCAATAATTCAGTTCTAACGGTTGCCCGCCTTTTTTGTACATTCCTTGTCTATTTAAAGAATTATTTTATGTTACAACAATCCAACTTTTTTGCAGTGGAAGCTGCACCCGCACGGGCAGAACTCGAAACATGGGTTAAACAAATTGCCTCTTTGTGTGAAGCCGACTCCGTTCACTGGTGCGACGGCTCACAACAGGAATATGATGCTCTTTGCCAGTTACTGGTAAAGAAAGGAACTTTTATCGCCCTGAACCCGGAAAAACGTCCGAACAGTTTTGCCTGCTTCAGTGATCCAAGTGATGTGGCCAGGGTAGAAGATAAGACCTTTATCTGCAGCCGCCGTAAAGAGGATTCCGGCCCCACCAACAACTGGATGGCCCCGGACGATATGAAAAAGAAACTCCATGTGCTGCTGACCGGTAGTATGAAAGGTCGCATATTATATGTGATACCTTTTTGTATGGGACCTTTAGGTTCCCCCTTTGCCCGCTATGGAGTGCAGATCACCGATTCAGAATATGTAGTGGTGAATATGCGCATCATGACCCGTATGGGACAAGATGTGTTGCCTTACCTGCACAGGAAAAGCTATGTAAAATGTTTGCATACTGTTGGTGCTCCTTTACAAGGTAATCAACCTGACAACAGCTGGCCTTGTAACCCTGACGTGAAATATATTTCTCATTTCCCCGAGGAAAGACTGATCATTTCTTATGGTAGCGGGTATGGTGGTAATGCACTGATGGGTAAAAAATGTTTTGCCCTACGTATTGCTTCCGTGATGGGAAGAGAAGAGAACTGGCTGGCTGAACACATGCTGATCATGGGTGTTGAATCTCCTGATAAAAAGAAAACCTATGTAGCCGCGGCTTTCCCGAGTGCCTGTGGTAAAACCAACTTCGCAATGCTCATTCCACCCAAAGAATTTGATGGCTGGAAAGTAACTACTGTGGGTGATGATATTGCCTGGATACATAAAGGCGATGATGGTGGGCTATATGCTATTAATCCTGAAGCTGGTTACTTCGGTGTTGCTCCCGGTACTAACTATAAGACCAACCCCAATGCCATGGAAAGCATAAAAGCCAATACAATTTTTACGAACGTGGCAATTACGCCTGATAAAGATGTTTGGTGGGAAGGATTGACCAAAGAAATTCCTGAAGGATTAACTGACTGGCATGGTAAACCCTGGGATCCTAACAGTGGTAAACCCGCTGCACACCCTAACTCAAGATTTACAGCACCGGCTTATCAAAACCCTGCGATAGACAGTGATTGGGATAATCCGAACGGTGTGCATATTGAAGGATTTATTTTCGGTGGAAGAAGAAGCACCGGTGTACCATTAGTATACCAATCTTTCAACTGGAACTTTGGTGTGTACCTGGCCACCACGATGGGAAGCGAAATGACCGCTGCTGCCTTTGGTGAAATTGGTAAAGTACGTCGTGACCCGTTTGCTATGTTACCTTTCATGGGTTATCATATTGGTGATTATGTGAACCATTGGTTACAGTTTGGCCGTGACCTTCCGAATGCACCGAGGATATTTGGTGTGAACTGGTTCCGTAAAGATGAGAACGGACAATTCATCTGGCCGGGCTTTGGAGATAATATCCGTCCATTAAAATGGATCGTAGAACGTATCCGCGGTAATGCATCCTCTGTTGAAAGCCCTATCGGCTGGATGCCACGGTATGAAGACATTGACTGGACCGGGCTGGAAAGTTTCACCAAAGAAGAGTTTGCAAAGATCATGACCGTTGATCGTGAACCAGGTAAACAGGAGCTGTTATCACACGAAGAATTATTTGAACGCATGTATGATAAACTGCCTAAAGAATTTTTCTTTATGCGTGAACTGCTGTTATCCGCCTTATGGCGTTCCCCGGAGCATTGGGGATTGCAGCCCGAACAGCACTAGCCTCTACTGATTGCCTGCTAATTGAAAAACAGTAAATACGGCAGCAGGGTAATACCTGTTGCCTGTTTACTGTTTACAGTGTACATTTAATTAATACTATTTATCATGGACTGGTTCTATGATCTGTTTACGAAAACCTCGATCGCTCAATCTGTCATCATTTACGGAATCGTAATTGCTGTGGGCATCTGGATGGGTCGTATCAAGATCGCTGGTATCTCATTAGGTATCACCTGGGTTTTATTCGCTGGTTTGTTCTTATCCTACGCTGGTTTGGAGATCGATAAAGGCACTGAACATTTCATCAAAGAGTTCGGTCTTATTTTATTTGTATACTCCATCGGCCTGCAGGTGGGGCCTGGTTTCTGGGCTTCTTTAAAAAAGAATGCTATTGCCAATAACTTTCTTGCTTTTGCTATTGTATTCACTGGTGTGATCATTACGATAATACTGTATTATTTCAGCGGCAACCATATTTCAGTAATGACGGGTGTAATGAGTGGTGCCGTTACAAATACTCCCGGTCTCGGTGCGGCACAGGCTGCTGTAGCAGACCTGAATGTAACCGGTACCGATAAATCGCTGATCACTTTAGCCTATGCTGTTACATATCCGCTGGGTGTGTTTGGTATCATTGGTGCATTATTGATTCTGAAGAAATTCTTCGGTGTTAATATAGAAGAAGAACAGGAACGTCACCGCAAACTGAATGTGCTGCGGGCCAATCGTCCTGTATCGGTTCACCTGCAGTTAGAAAACAAACAGCTTGTGGGGCAACCTTTGCGAAAGCTATTCAACATGCTGAAAGAAAGACTGGTTGTTTCAAGAATGTTTCATAATGGAGAAGTCATTACACCAACACCTGATCTTGTACTGGCAGAGAATGATGTTTTACTTGTTGTAGCATCCAAACCGGTAATCGAACAATTAAAATTACTGATTGGTCCTGTCAGCCCGATGAACCTGAAAACAGTAAAAGACAGTGACCTTATCACCAGGCATATCGTGGTTACCCGGACAGCCGTTACCCATAAACGTCTCGGAGATATCCCGGAATTGCACCAGCATGATTTTACACTGACAAGATTAAGCAGGGCCGGTATTGAAATGGTACCGCATGGTGATATCTTTCTTCAACTTGGTGATACGATAAAAGTAGTGGGAACAGAAGAAGGTGTGCAGCATGTTACCACCGCCGTTGGTAATTCATTAAAGAAATTAGAAGTCCCTGATCTCGCACCCATCTTCATGGGTATTGTACTGGGTGTTGTTCTCGGAAGCATTCCTTTCCATTTTCCCAATATGCCGGTGGCTGTGAAAATTGGTATGGCCGGTGGTCCCTTGATCATTGCTTTAACATTAAGCCGCTTTGGTAATTTGTTTTACCTGAATAACTATACAACGAATAGTGCCAACCTGATGATTCGTGAACTGGGTATCAGTTTATTCCTGGCCAGTGTGGGGTTGAGCAGCGGTAAAAATTTATCAGTTGCCTTTGCAGATGGCCGCGGCTGGGTCTGGATGGGCATGGGTGTTATCATCACGGTTGTACCGTTGCTGATCGTTGGCTATATCGCTTACAAATATTTCCGTAAAACCTATTTTGAGATTTGTGGTTTGCTCGCCGGTGCGTCAACCGATCCGCCTGCATTGGCATTTGCCACCAAGTTGGCGGGTAATGATATCCCTTCTGTTACTTATGCCACCGTGTACCCGCTGACCATGATCCTTCGTATTGTGGCTGCACAACTGCTGATATTATTACTGGCTTCGTAGCTTATTTAGTAGCTTGTTTTAACGCTTCCACTGTTTTTTTATCATTACCGATAAAGATCTTATCGTTAATGATCGTAACAGGACGTTTCAGGAAAGTATATTCATCGAGAATGAACTGGCGGTAGTCTTTCTCCGTCAGTTTCTTGTCTTTTAAGCCGAGTTCTTTATACTTCATGGCCCGGCGGCTGAATAACGACTCATAGCTGCCAGCCATTTTTTTCATTTCATCCAATTGGCCTGCTGTGATCTTTTCAAACTTGATATCCTGCATAGCAAAGCCTTTCTTCTCCACTCCGGTTTCGTTGATAATGGCCTGGCAGGTGGTGCAGTTGCCGAGGTGATACATTTTCTTCATATCCTTATTACGCAAATTGAGGCTGGTTAGTTCATTACGCTGTAAAATGGCGTACTTTGTGCCACTTTAAAGAGAAAATTATGGGCAAAGATGAGGTTTTCAAAGGCGAAATAGAAAAAGCCAGCGATTTTAAATTTGGTGCCAACGTAGCCAAAGTATTTGATGATATGGTGAACCGCTCGGTTCCTTTTTATGGTGAAATTCAACGGATGATGGCCGAACTGGCTGCTGATCATGCAGCCGAAGGCAGTTTTGTATACGACCTCGGTTGCTCCACCGGCACGACCATGATCGGCATGGACACCATGGTAGATCAGAATATACGATTCATCGGGGTGGATGATTCACAGGAAATGCTGGACAAGTGCAAATCGAAATTGATGGAGCTGGGTTTCACCCGTCATTATGAACTGCGTTGTGCCGACCTGGGGCAGGGGGTAAAAGTTGAAAACGCTTCTGTCGTGGTGCTTTGCCTCACCTTGCAATTTGTACGTCCGATCTACAGGGAGCGATTACTGAAAAATATTTATGATGGTCTGAATCCCGGCGGTGTGCTGATACTGGTAGAAAAAATATTAGCGGAAGAAAGCAATTTCAACCGTGATTTTATCGACTACTATTATAATTACAAACGCCGCAATAATTACAGCGAAATGGAGATCTCTCAAAAAAGAGAAGCCCTGGAAAATGTGCTGGTTCCTTATAAACTAAGCGAAAATATCACCCTGCTCCGTGACCAGGGATTTGCACATTGCGAGGTATTCTTCAAGTGGTATAATTTCGCCGGGATCATTGCAACAAAAAAATAAATCGCTTTCTCTCTTTTCCTCTTGGCGAAAAAAAATCATTCTATGGTAGCAATCGGCAATTTCTTTTTCAAGTACCGTAACTGGATCTTTATCCTTTTTTACGGGGCCTTGTTCATTCCTTCCTGGCCATTATTCTCCAAAGAACAATTCGGCAATCATTATTATATATGGCCAATCGCTATTGGTTTATTTATTACCTGTCTCGGTCAGCTGACCCGCGGGCTAACCATTGGCCTTGCCTATATCGTCCGGGGTGGTAAAGAAGGTAAGCCCTATGCAGAAGGATTGGTTACAGAAGGCATCTTCACGCATTGCCGTAATCCTTTGTATGTAGGAAATATTTTAATGCTGCTGGGGGTGGGTATCCTCGCCAATTCTTTATTTTATACCGCCATCATGATCCCGGTTTTCTTGTTCATTTACCAGGCCATTGTATTAGCCGAAGAAAATTTTCTCCGCGGAAAATTCGGAGCTGGGTTTGATGAATATTGTAAAAAAGTGAACCGCTGGATTCCTAATCTCAATGGCATCGGTAAAACATTTGCGAGTATGGAGTTCAACTGGAAAAGATGGATCCTGAAAGAACACACCACGCAATTCATCTGGCTCATCGGTATCACCCTGCTCTTATTACTCAATTATCCTGAACTCACGGGCCACGACGAACAACAAAGAAATACTCTCGGCGGTATCATCCTGGGAATTTTGCTGCTGATCTATATCCTTATCCGTTATCTGAAGAAGACTGGTAAATTCAAAGAATAACGCCGGATTTTTTTTGTCTTCAAAAGAATGGCCTGTTGCTATTATCAATCTTGCTTCGTGAAATTCGTGCCATTCGTGGCAAAATCTGTGTACATCTGTGTTAATCTGTGGCTAAGCCTGCCTCAAACCCCCTCTTTCCCGCCTTCGTAAACAAGCCTGCCCATTTCTTGTTATTTTTGTGTATCAAATTCTGAGCTATGATCAAAACAGGCAACCCTATTATCAGCATCTATACCGAGATGACCCCCAACCCGGAGACCATGAAGTTTGTGGCTAACAAGCTCTTATATCCCGGCAAAAGCATCGATTTCCCGGATGCAGAGAGCGCAAAACCTTCCCCGTTGGCAACAGAGCTGTTTGGTTTCCCTTTTATCAAAGCGGTATTTGTAGCCAGCAATTTTGTGACCCTGACCAAGACCGGCGAAACCGACTGGCAGGATGTGATCCCTTCTATCCGCCAGTTTTTAAAAGATTACCTGGAAGAGGGAAAACAAGTAGTGAATGAAGAAGAACTGGCTACTGTAAAACAATCCAGCAGCAACGAAGTGGCCGCCGATGATGATGATGTGGTAAAACGTATCAAAGAATTGCTCGATAATTATGTTCGTCCTGCTGTTGAAATGGATGGCGGTGCCATACAATTCAAAAGTTATGAAGCCGGTACCGTTAACTTAGCGATGCAGGGAAGCTGTAGTGGTTGTCCCTCTTCCATGATCACATTGAAAGCCGGTATTGAAGGCATGATGAAGCGGATGATCCCCGAAGTGAAAGAAGTAGTGGCTGAAGC
>CALRSN020000093.1:0-7549 GCA_943370865.1 Bordetella parapertussis | reverse complement strand
TATAAAGCAGTAAAGGATATTGAATGGTTCCGGAATTACCAGTTTGATAAAGTATCGGAGTTACTAGGCCCTTCAAAAATGAATATAACGGTTATTGAAACAGAAAATAAAGCACATAACGTAGTACCTGCTGTTTGCAAATTTGTAGTGGATACCCGGATCAATGAATTATACAGCTTTGAAGAAGTGATTGACATTATCAAAGCAAATGTGCAAAGTGAAGTAAAACCAAGAAGCACACGGCTTCGTTCCACTTCCATTGCAACAGATCATCCGCTGGTAAAAGCCGGAACAGCACTCGGCAGAACGTACTATGGTTCACCCACCACTTCTGACAAAGCCCTGATGCCATTCCCCTCATTAAAAATGGGGCCGGGAGATAGTGCAAGAAGTCATACTGCAGATGAGTATATTTTTATTGATGAGATCAATAATGGAATCGAATTGTACATACAGCTTTTAAACAAAATCGTATGAAGCTCTGGCAAAAAGATAAAGCCTCGCTAAAAGAAGTAGAAGTATTTACAGTTGGCAAAGACCGGGAAATGGATATGTACCTCGCTGCTTTTGATGTACTGGGTTCACTGGCACATATCGAAATGCTGGAATCAGTTGGTCTGCTGGAGAAAAACGAATTGATACAATTACAAAAAGAATTAAAAAGTATTTACAAGCAGATACAGCAAGGACAGTTCCATTTGCGGGACGATGTAGAGGATATTCACTCACAGGTTGAGCTTTTATTGACACAAAAACTGGGGGACACGGGTAAAAAAATCCATTCGGCCCGCAGTCGGAACGACCAGGTACTGGTGGATGTAAAACTTTTTCTCCGGAATGAGCTGGAAGAACTGGTAAACAGTATACAGCCGTTTTTTGAGTTACTGCAAACACAAAGCGAAAAATATAAGGATCATTTGCTACCCGGCTATACACATCTCCAGTTAGCCATGCCTTCTTCTTTTGGTTTATGGTTTGGTGCATATGCAGAAAGTTTGGTGGATGATATAACAACAATCAAAGCCGCTTATGATGTGGTCAACAAAAATCCGCTGGGTTCTGCAGCAGGTTATGGCTCTTCTTTTCCTATCAACCGTACATTAACTACTAAGTTATTAGGATTTGCTGATCTTAATTATAATGTAGTGTATGCTCAAATGGGAAGGGGAAAAGCAGAACGCATCGCAGCACAATCATTGGCCAATGTAGCCGATACTATCGGTAAACTCAGCATGGATGCCTGCTTATATCTCAATCAGAATTTTGGGTTCATTTCTTTTCCTGCAGAACTCACTACCGGTAGCAGCATTATGCCGCATAAAAAAAACCCGGATGTATTTGAGCTGATCCGTTCCCATTGCAACCGTATCAAAGCATTGCCCAACGAGATCAGCATGATGACCACGAATCTTCCATCGGGTTATCACCGTGACCTGCAATTATTAAAAGAGCATTTATTCCCGGCATTTAAAACCCTGAAAGATTGCATTGAAATGGCCGGCCTCATGTTATCCAATATTGAGATCAGTAAGGATATCCTGGCTGATGAAAAATACAAGTACCTCTTCAGCGTGGAAGAAGTAAATAAGCTGGTCAATAAAGGGATGGCTTTCCGGGATGCCTATAAGAAAGTAGGGATTGATATTGAAGCCGGAGAATTCACATACAACTCCCATATTCAACATACTCATGAAGGCAGTATTGGCAACCTCTGCACCGCAGCTATCCGGCAACAAATGGATAAAACACTCCGGGCTTTTCCTTTTTCTGAAGTAAAGGTGGCTTTGGATAAGCTACTGGCTTAGTTTTTAACAGCCGGAAATAATTCCGATCCTTATCTTTGAAGGATAACACCCGTTCATGAGAAAACCTGCTATCCTGCTCGTCAGCCTTTTTTTAGGACTGGCTGTCCAATCCCAGATATTACCTGCACAGGCAGAGCTGCCCTGCCATGAAAAATGTCATTATATCCATTCGCCTGGCGATGTACAAAGGGTCAATTATTTCCAATACCCTTCCATGGATAAATATGATGTAAAGTACCTGAAGTTAGACCTTGCCATTGAAGCAAATAACAGGAATATTAATGGAACAGCTCTTACAAGAGCGATAGCGGTACAGCCCCTGGATTCCTTTATTTGCGAACTGAAAAATAATATGATCCTTGACTCTGTTTTCATCAACGGAGTAAAAAATATAAGTTTCACCCGTTCTGCAGATCATGTATTTATTCCCCTCTCTCCGATTATTACTGCCGGGTCCACTGTTGAAGCTCTTTTTTATTATCGTGGATTGACCAACACGGGTGCTGTCTTTGCCGGAACTGTCACCAGTAATGGCTTAATGTATACAGCCTCACTTTCCGAAAGCTACCAGGCCCGGGAATGGTTCCCGGTAAAACAATTCCTAAAAGATAAAATTGACTCCGCTGATTGCTGGATCACCACGAGCAATACCAACCTGGCCGGCTCCAATGGTTTACTGGTGAATACTGTTGATCTTCCCAATAGTAAGAAGCAGTTTCAGTGGAAAACAACCTACCCGATGAGTTATTATATGCCCAGTTTTTCGGTAGGCAATTATATGGACTATAAAATTTATGCAAAACCGCTGAGCATATCGCCTGATTCCATACTGGTGCAAAACTATATTGTCAATAACAGCACCTATTTCAATACGAATAAAGCCAATATTGATAAGACTCCTGCCTTCATTGAAAAATTAAGCGAGTTATATGGCTTATACCCTTTCCGCTTTGAAAAATACGGGCATGCCCATGCAAATATCGGAGGTGGTATGGAGCACCAGACCATGAGCACCATGAGCAGTTTTGGAAGTACATTGATCGCTCATGAATTAGGTCACCAGTGGTTTGGAGATAATGTAACCTGTGCCACCTGGAACCATATCTGGATCAACGAAGGGTTTGCCAGCTACAGCGAATACCTGCTCATTGAACATTTACCTGCATTATTCCCAACCACTAACCCGGCTTCTTATATGCTCGGTGTTCACACCAACGTGATGAGTTCGGCTGGCGGCAGTGTATTTGTTCCTGATGCTTCGTTGTTTGACGAGAACAGGATATTCAGCGGAAGGCTTAGTTATGATAAAGGATCAGCTATTATTCATAACCTGCGGTTTGAACTGCAAAATGATAATACTTTTTACCAGGTATTACAGGCTTTCCAGCAACAGTATAAAGACTCTGTGGCAACAGCTGATGATTTTAAAAACCTGGCTCAAACAATCTCTGGTAAAGGCCTGACTGATTTTTTTAACCAGTGGTATTACGGGGAAGGCTATCCTACTTTTAATGTTGATTACTCTAAACAAGGAGACAGCTTAGTTCTTTTGGTCAATCAAACCGTCAGCGCCCCTGCTGTTACTTCTTTCTTCAAAGGCTTGTATGAAATAAGGTTCTCTACGCTGCAAGGTGATACCACGGTGAAAATAAATCTGCAAAACAATAACCAGGTTTTCAAGTTCCGGTCTAACCGCACACCGAATGGTGTTACAGTTGATCCGAATAACTGGGTTATTAATAAAGTGGGTTCTATCACCACCGGTTTCAATGATCCGGTCAACGTCAGCAATGAAGTAAAACTATTTCCCAATCCTTCTGCGGGCAATGCATATTTGCAATACCCGGCCAATTGGTTTGAGAATATTACGGTCTATGATATAGCAGGCAAACTGCTGAAGCGATATACCATTAACCGCAGTTCAACCAGTCAATCATTGGTAAATGAACTACCAGCCGGAGTATACTCCGTTCAGCTTACCGGTAAAGGAAGAATAGCGATCAAGAAATTGGTTATTGCGAGATAATAATCAGAGTCCGTATTTATCAATCAGGTAAATGATAGCCGCCATATTCACAGCACCTAATTCCAGTTCTCGTTTATTAACGGCTTCAAACACATCACTTCTTGCATGATGAATATCGAAGTAGCGTTGAGAATCCGGGTTCAGGCTGCCGGTTGGCGTTCCCTGTGCCCTTGCCAATGGCCCGATATCAGCACCGCCACCGCCTTTTTGAAATTCAGTACATCCATAAGGAGCGATCAATGGTTTCCACTGCATCACTTTTGCAAACTTATCATCCGGCAATGTAAACCCAAGACTACGGGGAGTGAAACCACCAGCATCACTTTCGATGGCGAAAATATGTTTCTCGCCTTTGGCCTTTGCTTCTTCGGCATATTTATTACCCCCCCGCAAGCCATTTTCTTCATTGGCAAACAACACAAAACGAATGGTCCGCTTAGGCGTATAACCAATCGCTTTAAAAGCTCTTAATATTTCCATGGTCTGTACGCAGCCTGCCCCGTCATCATGAGCACCTTCGCAATTATCCCAGCTGTCGAGGTGACCGCCTACTACAATTATCTCGACAGGATATTCACTTCCTTTTAATTCACCGATCACATTATGGCCAATTGTATCGGCTAAAAAATGGCCGTTTGTTTTCAACGACACTTTCACCGTTCCTTTAGCGGCTTGTTCGCTCAACCAGTCAGCATCTCTTAATCCAATTGCCACTGCAGGAATTTTTTCATAGGCACTATCATACCTGGTGGCACCCGTATGCGGGTTATTATCTGCCGCATGGCTCATACTTCGTACAATAACAGCTTTTGCCCCGTATTTAGCGGCCCGGCTGGGGCCTTGCCCACGGTACTGACCTGCATCCCGGTAAGCCAGGAAGGTTTGCACATAGGTATCATTGAATTTATAATTGTAAAAAACGATTTTGTCTTTTACCTGGTCTTTTTTACTCTCCAGTTCATCAAAAGAATTGACTACAAGTACATCTGCCTTTACTGCAGACATACCAGTGCCTTCTGAATTTCCTAATGCAACAATGTCAAGCCCCTTTTTCTTTGGGATCATATTTTTAGTACCGGTTGCAGGTACAGTATACACTGCCTCAGCTGCGTCAGTTCCACCCCTCACCCAATGCGGCACCATGCATTCCTGTAGCCAGGCTCTATCCGCTCCACTCTCCTGCATCACTTTCAGCCCCCACTGTTCCGCCTTTACCATGCCTGCTGAACCGGCCAACCGGCCGCCAATCTTTTTGGTCAGGTGGCGCAGGTTTTCATAGGCCTTGCCATGTGTCAATATCTCATCAGAGATACGCTTGATCATCGCTGAATCTTCCTGCTGGGCACAAATTGCTGTGCCCGCCATTACGAAAAGAGGAAAAAATAACCATTTTTTCATGTGCATCCGTTTTGCTAAAGTTAACTGATAGCCGCAGTGAAAATAAAGATTTAAGATGAATGGTAAACCTTCGTCCGGCAAAACTGTTACCTTCGGAATCCATTTGAATAAAATTATGCGAATCGGAATTGTTTGTTACCCCACTTTTGGTGGTAGTGGCGTGCTGGCGACTGAATTAGGAAAAGCGCTGGCGCAGGAAGGACATATGGTGCATTTTATCACTTACCAGCAGCCTGTGAGGCTGAATGGTTTTTTGCCCAATATATTTTACCACGAGGTGCAGGTGCCAACTTATCCATTGTTTGATTACCCGCCATATGAAACGGCACTAGCCAGCACCATGGTAGATGTAATCAAAAATAATAACCTGGATCTCCTGCATGTGCACTATGCTATCCCTCATGCCTCGGCTGCTTATATGGCCAAGCAGATATTGAAAAAAGAAGGGAAGAATATACCTGTCATTACCACTTTACACGGAACCGATATCACCCTGGTGGGAAAGGATAAGACCTATGCACCCGTTGTAGCTTTCTCCATCAACCAGAGTGATGCTATTACCGCTGTATCCAATAACCTGCGGGATGAGACCTTCAAAACATTTCATATCGAAAAAGAGATCGAGGTCATTTACAACTTTGTGGATGTACAGCGTTTTACCCGCAAGCCTATTGATGCCTTCCGGAAAGTGATTGCACCCAACGGCGAAAAAATATTAATGCATGCTTCCAACTTCCGGAAGATAAAAAGGGTGCAGGATGTGGTAAAGATATTTGCTGAAGTAAGAAAAGATATTCCGGCTAAATTACTTTTCGTGGGCGATGGGCCGGAACGTTCAACAGCCGAAGACCTGGCAAGGGAGCTAGGCGTTTGTGATGAGATCCGCTTTGTGGGCAAGCAGGAACAAATGGAAGATATCTTAGCCATTGCTGACCTGTTTCTTTTGACATCAGAATATGAAAGTTTCGGTTTAGCGGCTTTGGAAGCAATGGCAGCAGGTGTACCTGTTATATCAACCAATGCCGGCGGATTGAAAGAAATTATTACCGATGGTGAGACCGGTTATATGGCTGATGTGGGTGATGTGGCTGCTATGAGTCAAAATGCACTGATGATCCTAAAAGATGATAAAATATTAAAAGGTTTTAAAGAAAGAGCTGCCCAGTATGCTAAGCAATATGATATATCGAATATTGTTCCGCTATATGAAAAGCTTTACGAAAGATTCTTATAAAAAGAAAGACCCTCGCTTGAGGGTCTTTCTTTTTATAGATGTGCAGAGATTAACGACGTAACCATGCCTCCGGATTCACATTCTTTGTTTCAATCATTAGCAAAAAATCTATCTGTCCGCCTACGCCATCTTCATCACGTCCTGCACGGCCTATCGGCTGACCGGTCTTTACAACATCCCCTTTTTTCACAGATGAAGATGACAGATTATTATAAGTTGTAAAATATTTACCATGACGTATTGTTACCGCCATCCCATCACCCATATTATAAACACCTGCGACTTCTCCATCATATACTGTTTTAACAGTGGCTCCGACTTGCGTAGAGATTGTTATTCCTGGATTATCTCCTTCAAGTTTAGTTCCTTCTATCTTATATCTTCCAAAGTGGATTGAGGTTACCCCCTTGTCTACTGGCCAAGGCAAAAGACCTCTGTTTTTAGTGAAATCACTTCCTAATTTTATATCATTAGCGTTTAGTTCAAGGTAGCTGGCTGGCTTTTTAGCGACCTCCGCAGGTTTTGTTACAACAGGTGTTGTTACGGTAGCAGGATTAGTTGTTCCTGTATTTGTAGTAGTAACCGGTGCATTCTTTTTTGCGTCCTCATCGGCTTTTTTCTTCGCTGCTAATGCATCTGCTTTTGCTTTATCCTCCGCAGCTTTGATCTCCCGGCGAATAATGGCCATGATCGCATTATTCAGGTCTTTGTCTTTTTTCTTTTTCGCTGCAATTTGCCTTTGCAGATCTTTTTCCTGTGATTTTAACTGGTTCAGTACAGCACCTTTTTCTTTTTTCTCACTATCCAGTACTACTTTTTCCTTGGTCTGGCTTTGCAGGGCCACACTCTTTTGTTCTTTACGTCCTATTTGTTGCTGCTTCCTTTTAGCGATCAGGTCCTGGGTTTCTAGTATCGTACTTACCTGCTTCAGCCGGTAAGCCCGGTAACTTTTCAGGTAGGTGATCCTTTTTACAGCATCATTAAAACTGCCGGCGGAAAATATAAAATTCAGGTAATCATAAGAACTTCTGTTCTTGTAAGCATACACCACTGTTCTTGCGTATTCTCCTTTTAGCGTATCAAGCT
>CALRSN020000092.1:0-7561 GCA_943370865.1 Bordetella parapertussis | reverse complement strand
GAAAGCTGCATGAGCAGAAGTATCGGTCATTGCATGACGATGGGCACGGCTTCCACGATGGCCTGCATGGTAGAATCGCTGGGGCTAACATTAAGTGGTGCTTCAGCTATACCCGCCGCCGATAGCAGAAAGAAACAGATGGCCCAGTTAAGCGGCAGAAGAATTGTGGAAATGGTAAAAGAAAACCTGACCATTAATAAAATACTGACAAGGGAAGCTTTCGAAAATGCGATCATGGTCAATGCAGCTGTTGGTGGCTCTTCCAATTTCATTATTCATCTTACGGCTATTGCCGGCAGGATTGGCGTTGACTTAACGCTTGAAGATTTTGATACGATTGGCAGCAAGATTCCGTTGCTGTTAAACCTGATGCCTTCGGGCAAATACCTGATGGAAGATTTCTATTACGCTGGCGGGTTACCTGTTATTTTAGATGAATTGAAGAATAAATTGCATGCAAATGTTATTACCGTTACAGGGAAAAATCACCAGGAAAATATAAAAGGCAATACAGAATGCTATAACACTGATGTGATTGCCACGTATGAAAAACCGTTGATACCGGAAGCCGGCTGTGTGGTTGTAAAAGGAAACCTCGCCCTGAATGGTGCCGTAATAAAACCATCAGCCGCCACACCTGCCCTGATGAAACATAAAGGCCGTGCTGTTGTGTTTGAAAGTATTGAAGATTATAATGCAAGAATTGATGACCCTGCACTGGATATTGATGAAACCTGTGTAATGGTGCTGAAATATGTAGGCCCTGTTGGTTACCCGGGCATGCCTGAAGTGGGGAATATGGCATTGCCGAAAAAAATACTGGAGAAAGGGATTAAAGATATGGTGCGAATCAGTGATGGAAGAATGAGTGGCACTGCGTATGGAACGGCAGTGCTGCATGTATCGCCTGAATCAGCCATTGGTGGCAATTTAGCATTAGTGCAAAATGGTGATATGATCGAACTCAATGTAGCTGAACGAAAACTACAGCTGCATGTAAGTGATGAAGAATTAGAAAAAAGAAGATCAGCGTGGATACAACCCAAGCCTGCTGCTGAAAGAGGGTATGTGAGTATGTATATTAAACATGTAATGGGCGCTGATAAAGGTGCTGATCTTGATTTTTTACAAGGCAGTTCTGGCTCTGTTGTCACAAGAGATTCACATTAATTTACCCGAAATAAAAAGGAATGAAATCATTTTTATTGCTGCTGACTGTTATCACAGTTTTTGCCTGTACCAACCCAGATGCTAAAATAAGCGAGTCTAAAAACAGTTTTAAAACAACCGGCACTATTGAAAGAACGGACCCATCACTGGATTCGGTACTTGATAAAGATGCTATAGTTGAAATCATTGCAGAGGGCTTTCAATGGAGTGAGGGGCCTTTATGGGTGGAATTACAAAAGATGTTGTTATTCTCCGATGTGCCCAGGGATACAGTTTACAAATGGACAGAAGAGAAAGGCAAAGAAGTTTACCTTACCCCTTCCGGCTACACTGGTACAGTCCCGAGAGGTGGCGAGATGGGTTCGAATGGATTAGTATTAGACACAAAAGGAAATCTCGTTTTGTGCCAGTGTGGCAACAGGCAAATGGCAAGGATGGATGCTCCTTTAGATAAACCGGCTCCCAACTATATTTCCCTGGCCAATAACTATAAAGGGAAAAAATTCAGCAGCCCGAATGATGCCGTGTATAATACAGCCGGAGAATTATTTTTTACCGATCCGCCTTATGGACTGGAATCACAAAGCGATGATGATCCCAAAAAAGAGATCCCCTGGAACGGAGTTTATAAAGTGAAAACAAATGGGGAAGTGATCTTGCTGGTTGACAGTATTCCAAGACCCAATGGAATTGCTTTTCTCCCCGGCGAAAAAAAATTGATCATTGCCTGTTCTGACCCGGCAAAACCAAACTGGTATAGCTATGATATAAACGGCGATTCTCTTACGAACGGAAAAACCTTCTACAGCACAACTAACGAAAGAAAAGGCGTGAAAGGTTTGCCCGATGGTTTAAAGGTGGACAGTAAAGGGATCATTTTTGCGAGTGGTCCCGGCGGTATCTGGATATTTAACAGTGAAGCAAAGTTGCTGGGCAAAATAAAACTGGATGAAGCTGCATCGAACGTCGCTCTGTCAGCTGATGAAAAAATCTTGTACGTTACGAATGATATGCAGATATTACGGATCAAATTAAGAAAATAAAAGAATGAAAATTTACAAATTACATTCCGCAGTTGCAATTGATCACAATGGAGAATATTATTCTGTTCCTGTCACCACCGACTGGGATAGTTTTATCAATGATGACAATATTCTTTCCAGGCTGAACGAACTTATCCGGTCTGGCAAAGCCAGTAAAATAACCGGTATTGAAGAGTCAGCAATAGTTGCGCCTGTCGGAAACCGGCAGGAATTGTGGGCTTGTGGTGTTACCTACCTGAGGAGCAAAGTGGGTCGGCAGGAAGAAAGTAAGGCCAGCGGTGGCGCCGATTTTTATGCCAAAGTATATGAAGCTGAAAGACCGGAGGTGTTTTTCAAAGCCACTCCCAATCGTATCGTTGGCCATCAGCAAAAAGTAAGGATCAGGAAAGACAGTACCTGGGATGTACCCGAACCAGAACTTACATTGTTGGTTACTTCATCCGGTAAAATTATTGGCTACACCATAGGAAACGACATGAGCAGCCGCAGTATTGAAGGAGAAAATCCCTTGTACCTGCCACAGGCAAAAACATATGATGCCTGTGCTGCAATCGGCCCTTGTATTTATATCACTGATCAGCCGTTGGATAAAAGCAACGTTATTTCAATGGAGATCAGCAGGAACAGCCAGAAAGTGTTTGAAGGAATGGTAACACTGGAACAAATGAAAAGAAGCCCCGAAGAGTTGGTCTCCTTTGTTTACCGTGAATGTTCCTTCCCGCAAGGATGTTTGATCATGACAGGTACCGGGATTGTACCGGGCAGTGATTTCACATTAAAAAGCGGCGATGAAATTAAAATATCCATAGAAAATATAGGGACATTAATAAATGTTGTCGCATAAGGGATCAGCAATAAAAACCAGCAGCATGAAAAAAGGGGCAAGGGAATTACTCTTATTGATCACTATTTGCTATTGCTTTGGAAGTTGTGCAGAAACAAAGAGCATACCGAAGCCTGCAAAAAAATCTTCGGTATTAAAAGATGTTTATAAGGATGCTTTTCTATTGGGAACAGCCGTCAATGATGCAATCGTATCAGGAACAGATAAGGCCTCACAAGATATTGTAGTCCGGCATTTCAATAGCATAACGCTTGAAAACTCAATGAAAGCTGCCCTGGTAAACCCTGAACCCGGTATTTTTAATTTTGGTCCTGCAGATGCATTTGTTGCATTTGGTGAGGCCCATAACATGTTTATCATCGGACATACGCTGGTTTGGCATAACCAGGTACCTTCGTGGTTTTTTGTAAATGCCGTTGGAAAACCCAATACAAAAGAAGAACAAATTGAACGTCTCCGCAGTCACATTAAGGCTGTTGCAGGCCGGTATGCAGGAAGGGTGCATGCCTGGGATGTCGTAAACGAGGTGATTGATAACGATGGCAGCTACAGGCCTACCAGTTGGGTAAATGCATTTGGCAATGGCGATACACTGGTGAAATATGCATTCAAATTTGCCAGTGAGTTTGCTCCTAATACTGAATTATATTATAACGATTTTAATGCATGGCGGCCGGAAAAAAGAGATGGCATTGTTCGTATGGTAAAGATGCTGCAAAAAGAAGGCGTCCGTATTGATGGAGTAGGAATGCAGGGGCATTGGGGACTTAATTATCCCAAAACAACCTATATTGAAGCAGCTATTGATGCTTATGCCGCCTCCGGGGTTAAAGTAATGATTACAGAGCTGGATGTGGATGTTTTGCCTTTGACAAAAGAAGGACAGATCATTGGCCAGGGCATGAGTGATAAACAGTTTCAGCTGGAAGAATTTAAAAATTATTTTGATCCCTACCCCAATGGATTACCTGACAGCATGCAAAATTTACTCGCAAAAAGATATGAAGAGCTGTTCAATATCTTTTATACCCGGAAAGATAAAATTGCAAGGGTAACCTGCTGGGGTGTACATGATGGAATGAGTTGGAAAAATGATTATCCTATTCCCAACCGGACGAATTATCCCTTGCTTTGGGACAGGAGCCGGCAGCCTAAACCAGCTTTAGAAGCTGTACTACATGTTCCCGGGCTACAGAAATAATGTAACCGCTGCATAATTAATTATACCATGGAGTTGCTTGTCATATTTTTTGCCATTTGCCTGCAAATATTCTTAACCTATAAAAAGGTGAGTCCCTTTTTATCATTACTCGTTGTTGCCATACTGGCCGGGCTTTTCCTCGGTATGGAGCCTATGCAGGTCATTAAATCCATTGAGAAAGGAGTGGGAAATACTTTGGGAGGATTGGCGTTGATCATTTGCCTGGGTGCGGTACTGGGCAAAGTGCTGGAAGCAGGAGGTGCTGCCGAAAAAATTTCCACCACACTGCTTAATGCTTTCGGTCAAAAGAATATTCAATGGGCCGTATTACTGACAGGCTTTCTGATCGGCATTCCTTTATATTATAATGCAGGGTTTGTTATACTGGTGCCACTGGTTTTTTCCATTGCCAGCAAAGCAAAGCTACCTGTACTATATGTCGCCATACCAATGGCAGCTTCCTTATCAACGACCCATTGCTTCCTTCCACCCCACCCCAGCCCTGCCTTTTTGGTCAATGCATTTAATGCTGACATGGGAAAAACGCTGATCTATGGTCTCATCATAACAATCCCTGTAGTCATTATTGCCGGGCCATTCTTAGGCCGCCTGTTCAAAAAAACAGAAGTCACTATCAAATCATTTTTTATATCGGCTGAAGAGAAAACAGCAAAAGAGCTCCCTGCTGCTTTACCCAGCTTCCTAGTCGGGCTCTTGCCAGTTCTACTGATAACAGTGGCTGTTTTAGCAGATAATTTCCTGCCGGATCAACTGCTAAAAAAAATACTGCTCTTTATTGGTGATCCTACCATTGCTTTACTGCTATCCGTGTTCCTCGCTATATGGTACTTTGGCCTTAGAGCCGGCAAGACAATGGAGGCGACCATGAAATGGCTTCACGATGCTATTGCAGGTATTGCCATAATTGTACTGATCATAACAGCAGGCGGCGTTTTTAAACAAGTGCTGCAGGATAGCGGAACGGATAAGTATATTGCTTCATTCAGTGGCAAATGGCAAATGCCGCCATTGATCTTTGCCTGGGTAATTACTGCTTTACTAAGAGTCGCTATCGGCTCCGCAACAGTTGCAGGCATTACAGCCGCAGGTGTGGTAACCCCATTAGTAGCAACAGGAGTTGTATCACCCGAACTGATGGTACTGGCTGTGGGAACAGGCAGTGTTTTTGGTTCGCATGTAAACGATTCAGGCTTTTGGATGTTCAAGGAATTCTTCAATCTCTCGTTAAAGCAAACCTTTCTTTCCTGGACAGTTATGGAAACCAGTATCTCCGTTTTAGGTTTATTGGGGGTTTTATTGCTTGACTTGTTTGTATAACTTATTTTACTCCTGAACAAAATAAAAAAGCAGGCTGACTGGAAAGCCACCTGCGTTGGTCTCGTTGACCGTTCACATGAGAAAACTGTTTTATGTCTTACATCCGGTAAATAACAGGATGTTATTTGCTGTATTAAAAGTAGGAAGGAAGAGAATGGAAGATGAGAATGAATTACCGGGACATGAAAATTAAACTCCCTGGCAAAAACAAGTACAGTATATCCTTCGGGCATACCGTTTATAAAAAGTTAAGGGGACTGCACTGCTTGCAATCCCCTTGTTTTTACCAATGTAACCTCTGCTAAAAAACTATCTTTATTAATAACCTGTTGTTTGTTCCATCGCCGGGTTGGCCTGTAATTCCGGTTGAGGTATCGGGAATACCCACTCACGGGCATTGGAAGGAAGCGTACAGAAGCTGGTACAGTTAGTAAGCCGGTTGATCAGCCTTGTTGTTCTTTTCAGGTCAAGGAAACGATGACCTTCACCCACCAGTTCTTTGCGACGTTCCTGTTCGATCGCATTCTGCAAAGCATTTCCCGCTAATACTTCAGGTACATAGCCACTGATCCGGGCAGCTCTTAATGTATTCAGGTCAGCAAGTCCTGTTGCCTCATTGGCTCCTCCCATTCTTGCATATGCTTCTGCTCTTATTAAATACATTTCCCCGGTACGGAAGGCTTTGAAATTAACAATACCATCAGGCCGGGAAAGATTGGCCTGCTTTGCATCATATTTAATCAATACTGTTCTTGCGGTTCCTGTATTCCTGTTCACACCTCTTTGCAGGCTGCGGAAATAACTGGTATAGCGGATATCATTTACCTGGTCATACAAACTCAGCAGGTTAGTAGTAGGGCGATATTCTGCCCTGTTACCTGCCGAATAAAACATCAGGCTGCCCAAATCACTATCCAATGATTCAAATTTTACTGACCAGATGACTTCTGCTGTTGAAGCATCGATCCATAGATTGGGGAAATTCGCACGGCTGGAGAGAGGCCTTGCGTTGATCACCAGGGTTGAATACTTCACAGCACTATCCAGTGAACTGGCTGTAAGATACATCCGGGCCAGCACGGCATTCACCACCATATCATCTACATAGGCACGGTCTGCGGCACCAGTTCCGCTGCCCTGTATCTGTTTGTCCATATTCAGCATCAATTGCTTTGCTGCTTTCAGGTCCGCTTCGATCCTGTCGTATGATTCTTTTACAGAAAGCCGGGCTGGCTTTTGTTCCACATCAAATTTGTCAACATAAGCAATACCCCTTGCAGCTGAGTTTCTCGTCTCTGCTTCTCCAAAATAACGCAGCAGGTCAAAATGCACCATAGCCCTTAATGCTATGGCCTGCGCCTTAATACGGTTAACAGCACCCGGATTTGTAGTTGCCAGTTTATCAATTCCCCGTAATGTTATATTCGCCTGCTGAATGATGCCATACATATCCAGCCACATATCGGCTATACTTGCATCATCAGCGGTAAAGGTCCAGCGGGAGAAATCCTGGAAATTACCCAGCGATTCAGGGCCTTCATAAAAATTATCACTCATGATATCGGGCAATCCCACTAACGCATTTGCCGCTGCATTAAAAGTTCCGTAATAGCCATCCTGCAATAATTTGGAATAGGTGCCACTCAATGCAAGTTCATAATCCCTGACCGTGTTAAAGAACCCGGCTCCATCCTGTGAATGGGTGGGATCAAGATCGATTGCTTTTGAGCAGGAACTTAACCAGCCAGTTACCACCATCGCCAGTACCAGGTATATTAATTTTATTTTTTTCATTGTACTATGTTTAATTTTTTCAGACAGGTTTTCTTTACAATCCCACGTTTATTCCAACTGTAAACGTTTTTAATTGCGGGTACTGGGAACCAGCCAGCAAACCTGACGCCACTTCCGGGTCATACCCCTTGAACTTGTGCCATGTCTGCAGGTTCTGTCCTTGTATAAAAA
>CALRSN020000091.1:0-7583 GCA_943370865.1 Bordetella parapertussis | reverse complement strand
ATACCATTGGTGGCTATTGTTTTGGCAATACCTTCTGCACCGCTTATTAATGCGGCTATAAAAGAGGCCCGCTGGTCTCTTTTAAACTGCCGCAGGCGAATTTCTTTTTCTTTCTTCTCCTGCTCCTGCTGCAGCTGCACCATTTCCCTGTCGTACTGCTGCTGGGTGATGAGGCCTTTGCGCAGGCGGCTTTCCAGGTTGCGCTGCTTTTTATCATTGGCCTGCCTGTCCCGTTCCAGCTCTGCATTTTCCCGGTTGGTTTTTTGCTGGTCAAAAATGCTGGTGATGCTGGTAATGGTATTGAGGTAGCCCACAAACTGATCAATACGCTGGGTGGTAAATTCTGTTTCCAGTTCCTTTTCTTTATCCCGGTATTTCTGGCGTATCTGCGCCAGCAGGTTTTGTATATTTTCTTCACCCAGGCCAAGCCTTGCCGCTTTTTGTTTCAGTGCTTCTTCTTCGGCCTGCTGCTCATCTTTCAGTTTTTGTTTTTGCAGGTTCAGCTTATTCAATCCACGGGCATTGCCAATGGCAAGATCCCGCCCGGCCAGCAGATCGCCACCCAGTAAAGAAAATATGCCTTGCTGCTTTGCCGTAATGTCCCGCATCTTTTTATCAAAATCGGTGGCAGCATCCTGTGCAATCTTGGTAAGGTCGGCCACCTGCTTATTGATCTCTGCACTTATTTTATCAAAGTCGGCTTCTTCAAAAAGAATATTGCGGAGGAGGAAGTTTTCAGTGAGTTTTTTTACTTCTGTTTTTTTAGTGATCGGTTTCACTTTATCATTGCCTGCATCAAGCCCAAGCGTTTGCCCGGCATTGGCCTGCAGGTCAAACAAGCCCTGCAATTCCAGCCTGAATAATTTTATAGCACTGGCTCTCCTGTTCAATTCTTCAGGAGAGAATGAACTTCGCTTACCAAGCTTTTCAGCATTGTCAAGTATTTTTTGGCTGGCTGCTATTTCTAATTGCAGCCTGATGATTTCCTCACCTACTTCCAATGTAGATTTACCACTGAAGGAAGCCACATAAGATTTAGCAGTACGCTCAATCAATTTTTGTTCTGCTTCCTGTGCTTCTTTTATTCGCTTTCTGAAAATCTGCTCCTGCGTCATAAACGCTTCGGAGAATACATCAGAAATAAATTCTTTGGCTTCTCCAAATATGGTTTTGATACCGATCAGCCATTTATTAAAATAATCCAGCGTAGTGTTCAGCACAGGAAGTAAGCCATTACCTATTTCTTCTTTCAGGTTAGCAAACTGTTGTTTGGCTTCTGCAATGCCACCGGCTGCACTATCCTGGAAAGCCTGTGCTGATCCGTCCACTTTTTCTTTTAGTGTGGTCATTATCACATTCAGCCTTTCGGTTTCTGTGCCTGCATCTTTTATATCAATGCCATATTCCTTCAGGGCTTTGCCGTTTCCTTCCAGTGCTTTTATAATTACACCGGCACTCTCATCAATACTTATCTGGCTCTTAGCTGCAAAATCAATAATAACTGGCAGCAGTTTATTCATCTCCTGCTCTGTAAGTTTCCCGTAATCGATCAGCCTGTTAAAAACGCCAACGATATCATCATTGTCCAAATACCGAAACTGTTCTGCCAGTTGTTCTGCCTGGTAAGTAATGCGGGTGATGGCTCCTTCACGGCCGAGGTTTTGTAATGTAGCTTCCAATCTTTTGGTGGCAGCATCCGCATTCAATGCTTCTTCAATAGAGCTGGTAAAAAAATTACTCAATGCAGAACTGGCAGCAGTAATACCACCAGCGGCAAGGTTGCCCCAGAATGACCCGGAGAAGATGCCACTTTTTGTCAACCCGCTTTGTGCCGCCTCCAATCCATTAATATCTGCCTTGGCCTGCTGCAGTTGTGCATTAAACTTTTTAAAATTGGCCAGTGCTTCGGCATCGCCGGTGCGTTTAAATTCATTCAGCCATTTGCGGGTGGCAGCTTCCAGGTCACGGAAAGTGGGCAGCAGCTCCCCACTCAGTTTTTTGCGGGCCCGGTCAATGGGTTCCTGCATCTTGGCCAGCTCGGCATTCAGCGCCTTTATTTTTTTGGGGTCGCTGGTTTTGGTCAGCTCCTCGTTCAGTCTTTTTTCTTTGGCAATTAATGCATCCAGTGCCTTCTGCGCTTCGCCACTGTTGATAAACACATTTACCTGCCGGTTTACAACTTCTGCCATGGGGTTACCTGATTAAAATATTATTGACTATTGCATCGCCTGTTTCTTCGGCCACTATCGTTGCCAGTTCATCCACACCTGTGGCACCTTCCATCACCTGGTTAAACCAGGGCTTTTCTACCCGGCTGCCCGTACCAATCTTTCCCAGGCTGGCCGGGTTGGTTTCCCGGCTGATGCCGTACTTATCTGTCCAGCGGCTGCCCTTATCACCACCAATACCTTTACCGGCTCCCTTGTGCGGGTAGATCAGTGTGCGGGGAAAAGAAAAACCAATGCTGGTGATGATGCCATCCCGGTAGCGCTGCCGGTCTTTTATTTTTCCGAGTGATGATGTTTTGTTGGGGCTGCGGGAAATGTGTTGAATGCCCAGTGCATTGCCTTCGCCTTTCAGCGCAGTGGCAGTGCGGTTGCTCCATTCAATTACCCGTTCATTCTGTTTATCAAAATTGAGTGCCATAGTGAAGTATTAAAAAAGTCCCGCCCCATTATCCGGGACGGGACTTTCCATTTTACAAACCAACTGCTATGTTACTGCGATGCTGCTTGCTCTTCTTTCTTTTTGAAGCTCTTTACTTCTTTTCGGCGCAATAAATTCTGGCCGGGCCTGTTCACCCATCTTTCGGCCTGCGCCAGCGGAATATCGGCCAGTTTGCCTTTCCATCCTGTGCGTGGCACAATGCCACAAGGCAGGTGCACCGTGGGGTTGCTTTCATGTTCACTTTCAAACATGGCTTCCACTTCCGGTACATTGAACTTTAAGTATCCCATAACTGATTATTGAATGATGAAAAAATTAGGCTGTTGATTCTACCACAGCGCCGGTGTATTCAGCTTTGCTGGCTGTTACTTCCACCATCACTTTGTACTCTTTACTTCCATCGGCCTTGGTCTTGCTGTCAAACTCCACACTGATGCTGGGCTGGTCACACTCATCACCAAGCTGTGCATAGGCATCAGCCACCAGGCAGTTACTTTCTTTCAAAAGGAAAATGCCTTTGGTGTTTTGCATCCTTTCCATCATCTCCTGTTTTTCGGGGCTATCGCCCAGGATGATGAACTCTGCTTTGTAGCGGCTCATCCTTGCACCGGCATCGCCTACGGGTGTGCTGGTGATCTTTACAGAATCATCCTTACACTCCAGGTTAAAGAAGCCATTGGTGCTGGTAAAAGTGTGATCACCATTTACCCGGACCGTATCACCCAATGCTAAAGGAACAGTAAGGGGTGCAGCAATGGTGGCAAAATCTGCCAGCGGGCAGAAATATACTACATCCTTATAGCCGCCTTTATAGGCTTTGGGGTTGCTGTCTTTTGTGATGTGAGAAAAATTTGCAGGCATTGTTATGCTTTTATAAAGTGACGGAATTACTCAATTACTTCTTCCAATACAGATCCGATGCAGTTGCAGCCTACCAGGTAAGCTTGTGCTTCGGGGCTGGCGCAAACATCGGCGGCGGTTAATACGCCCAGCTCACCGAGATTGATTTTGCCCAGCAGCACCCTGTACTTTTTACCATCGTATTCAAACTGGTTTTCTGCCAGTGCAGCGGGTGCTATTTTATCTTTCTTGGCCATGATCTTTTTTTAAAGGAAGAGCTGATGATGAATAAACCTAATCCCATCAGCCCTTCACTGCGTTTATGAATACAGGCTTATGCCTGGTCGTTTACAATCAGTGCTGCAAGGTCTTTGATCTGGCAACCCGCAGTCATCAGAATCCTGTTTTGCAACAGGTTCAGGTGCGGCGTTGGATAGTTTTTCAAACTTTCCATGTCAGTACCAAATACCAGGTTACCGGCAAGAGTGCAAATAATACGCTGGCTGCTGCCCATGAATGAAGCAGGCTTCATAATGGTAGTGGTGCCATCCAGTGTGTACTGGCCTCTTTCATCCCGCTTGAAGCCAAAGCCATTCAGGGTTCGGTAATGCTTACGGTATTTTTCAAAAACATCATAAGACACAATCACGATGCTGTCTTCTCTTTCTTTCATCCATATAGGACGGGCATCATTCACAATTTCCACCTGTGTTACTGCATTGGCAGCAGTTACTGCGCCGGTAACAACAGGAGTAAGGTTAGTGGCAGTGATCTCTGCGGCAATGATGGTTCCAAAACCATCGCAGATATCAGCAGCGGCAGTACCTGCTCCGTTTCTTACACCTGAATAAATGGTGGATGTCATCAGTGCATCCAGGAATGCAGCGCCACCCTGCTCCACAGCCCATTGTTCAAATGGTGCTTCGGGCAATTCTGCCATGTAAGTGTTATACAACTCAACCCCATCAATTTCCTGGTCGTACTTAGCAGCATATGCTGTCAGGGTACGATCCTCAACAGTTACACCGTTGAAATCGTCCTGGGCACGATATGGTTGAGGACCGCCATCAGTGCTGAATTTAGCCAGCGCCTGTGGTGTTTTTACATTCGGCCTTACTTGTACGCCAAGCTCACGCAGGCGCCATTTCAGTAGATTCTTTTTGTACACTTCAGCACCACCTACATAGGCGGTTGTCATGGCTGACATATCAAATGTTGGCATTTCTTATAGAGTTTAAGATTTTACAAATAGAGGTTTAGTACGGATATTTTCGGCCCAGTAACCTGCACACATAAGAGCTCACCTGCGTACCCGTGGTATATATCCTTACCCGGTAATACCTGAAAGCAGATCCGGAAAGTTTCCATACGAGGTTATTATCACCATCGGTCAAACTTTGTGATCCCACATTAGCCGTATCCGTTACGGTAAACCATCTTGAATTATCAAGTGATCCCTGCAAGAGTGCAGTGCCACCCACGGTGCCGGATGTTTTAGTACCCGCCACTGCAATGGTGATGTGGTGATAGTTGTTGACAGAGCCTGCCAGGTCGAGCTTGTGGTAAGAGGTATCCGCATTGGTATGCGTGGTCTTACTGGCTCCGCTGGTGCCGGTTTGGGTCATCACTTGCTGTGCTTTTATTTCAGCAGAAAAACCGAAGGCTAAGCCTGCAATAAGGATAATAGAAAGAAACTTTTTCATAATAGTATTTTGTTGTTTTTAACTTCTTGTGCCGCCAAAGCCCGGTCCATTTACGGTACCGGGTTTCCAACGGTTATTATTTTTTACTTTTTATCCCGGAGGGCACGGAGCTTGGCAGCTTCCTGTGTTACTTCCGAAACGATCTCTGCACCGCCATTATTCAGATCATCTTTCTCTTTGCTGGTGCTATGTCCTTCACCTGCAGGGTTTGCTTTCAGCGCCACGATCTGCTCATTCAAAGATTGGATGGTGCTTTCATGCGCTGTGATAGTTTCATTGGCAGTTGCCAGTTTAGCTTCGGCATCAGTTACCGCCTGGTTAGCGGTGCTGATAGCTGTGGCATTTTCAGCAATGGTATTTTTCAATTCACCTACCAGCGTGGCATTGTTTCCCAGCTCGGTTTCAATCGCATTCAGGTGGCCTTCAGAAAGCCATACACCTTCATTCACGGCCGATGCATCAAAATCTTCGTTGGCAGGCACTAAGGCTTTAACGTTGTTCAGTTCCATAGTTTATTTTTTTCTTTTTCCGAGCCAGGCGGCTTTGCTAACTACCTGGTCAAATGATTTAATTCCGTCTGCTAATCCCAGCTTCACCGCATCATTGGCATAAAACATTTTTCCGCTGTTCCATTCCTTTTCAAATGCCGCACTGCCGGGCCGGTTTGTTTTTACATGGTTGATGAAATCATTCACTCCTCTTCGCAGGTCTTCTTCTATCAACCCGTATTCGCCTTTCAGGGCATCTTTATAATCCTTGTTCTTATCGGTGCTTTGTGGTGCATAGATCTCGTGGATCTTAATGCCCATTTTATCAAAGTACCCGGTAAAGTCGGCCATCATCACATAGCTGCCAATGCTGCCCAACTCATCACTCTTGCTGCCGAAATACACTTCATCGCTGGCACTGGTATAATACACACCGGCACTGGCTGCCATACCATCTATATAACTAAGCACCGGCTTGGTGCTTCTTTTAATGGCAGTGCTAAAGGTTTCGGTGGCCCTGGCTTCGCCGCCCGGAGTATCCAGCAGCAATACAATGCTGCCGATATTATCCCTGCGGTTCATTTCATTTAGCCAACTGGTTCTTTGTATCATGCCCGGTTCGCCGCAATCACCATTGTATTTGGTGATAGGACCATTGACCGGAATTACTCCCACACTCCCCGGTGCCACGTTGGCACTGTTCATATCTTTTCGCTGATGAGTGTTGGGATCAATGATAAAAGGCTTCTCAGTTCCCTGGTTGCCTGTCCTGTCGGTAAATGAAACAGGATTGCCCTGCAGTAAAGAAAGAACTAATGGTAAATGAGCTTCAGCCCATGTTCGTTCTATCATCCACTGGCCTCGTAAAATGGCGCTTAGTGTATGGTTGAAACTCATGGTACAAACATAATTTGGCTATATGTTTTCAGAAAGGACAATAGGGATGCATAATAAAAAGCCCCTGTAGAAACAGGGGCTGTGTTCCAAAATCAGCATGAAAAACCAAACGAACCGGATTTTACGCTACACTCTTTTATCGGTAAGGATGCGGAAAAATTGCAGCTGCGCATTGATGATGGCAGCTAATCTTTTTATTTCTTCCTGCTTTTTTGCTTCGGTCATGCTTCAATTAATAAATAGGGTAATCTGCGCTGGCCTTCTTTAGTCAGCAGGTCATACGCTTTGGTTTGAAATTCCAGCCACTGCGGTTTATAAATAGTTTGGCAGCCGGCGCTGTTGGTATATACCTCACCACCGCTGTGCAGGTTAATGGCAATGCCTTTATGAATGCCGGTTTTACCATCCCTGGTAACGGGTAATGATTCATCAACCGTATCAGGACGGAATGCCGCATAGCCACCACCCGGACGGCTGATGCCATGTTTGCCCTTTCTGAAATAATGCAGGCCCGGCACCAGCTTTGCCACATTGGGAGTATGCTTTGACGGATCTGTATTAGCATTGAAAGTTTGAAAGTAATCAGGACCTATCAATACCATCGCATCATCATAAATGCCACGGTCATTCTCACCCGGCTTGCCCATGCTGTTTTTATAATAACCACGGATGGCCATCACATATACGGATTCATTAATTATAAAACCTGACTTGCTGATGATATCAGCCACTTCCTGTTTTGTTAAGTTGGGACGGTTCATTGTTGAATAATATAGAATTTATAAAGGGCCAGCATGATGATGAAGAGCACACAATAAATGATCAGCGGCCAGCCGGCATTGCGGCCAAATACAAACTGCTCTGCTTTATCAATGAGGGCTTTTGGTTTTTTAGTTACATAAAAAGGATCGCCTTTAGCAAACAGGTTGAGGAAGGTGGTAAACACGATCCGCACCATGCACAGGATAAGGACAAATAATGTCCAATG
>CALRSN020000090.1:0-7589 GCA_943370865.1 Bordetella parapertussis | reverse complement strand
GTTTGCTGATCAACCAGTTTTGCTTTCAGGTAGAGTAATGATACAGCCAGCGGCGCACTTATATTCGCAAGTGTTAACCGGTTGAACTGTGCAATACCAGTTTTGGTAACATAATTTAAGGTCTGTTCAATACCATTTTCCCCGATATTGGTCCAATTGGTACCTGCATTAGCACTGGAGAACATACCCAGGTTAGATTCCGAAATCACTCCCAGTTCGGTATCAAAATAGTAAAAATTTATACTGGCATTCAACCCGGTGTTAGTGGTTGGGGTAATATCGAAATAGCGAAAAACGGAAGCGCCGGCCTGTTGCACATGTCCACGGCGGATCACAGTTGTGCCAAGGTTAGCCGCACTGGTAATTTCAGCACCAATATTGCCGGGATTAACAGCTGATGGGGCATTCAAATCTTGTGTTATTTGTATATACCCGCCTGTTCTTCCTGTTATTCGTTTATTATTGGTTTCACCGCTCAGGCTGCCGGTTGAGCCCAGGTCAATATTGTAAGTGTTTAAGAAAAGGCTGTCACCGCTTGTAAGAAGTAAAGTATTAGATACCCCGATATTCCTGTTGAGCTGAAGGCCGTTGGCCGATTTATTCAGTGTCAGGTTGTAGAGATTTACGGTGCCACTTCCTGAGATAAAGGAATTCGTGGTACCAGTATTTCCCGTAAAACTAAGCGTACTGCTCCCGGCCGTAAATGTGCCATCATTTTTTAGCCCGGCATTGTTAATGATAATATGAACGGTTCCATTGGCAACCAGATTTGTTCCGGAGGAGACGATTATCCCTTGCGCATGAGCGAAGTCCCCGGCAAAGAGCAGGGGGATGCTCATGATTAAAAGTGATTTTAAAAAATTGTTTTTCATCAGGGATGGTTTATAAGTTTTTAATGCTGTTGGTTTATGATCAATCCATGCCCATGCTAACACCCATTGCAAACAGGTTCATTTCTGTTACAGTAAAATCGCTTGAACCTAGTGTATTAGTTATCCAAAGTTCCAGGTAATCCCCGTTTTGCATGTCGGTCATCACATGAATGGCGGTGGAAATTATATCTGATGAGCTTCCCATCCTGGTTTGTACCATACCTGCATTCAGTGGCACACCATTTTTATAAAGTACAGCTTTGAGATTACTGCTGCTTGAGGTGGATTTAACTGACATAGTACAGGCAATATGAAACATTTTCATTGCAGTTCCGGTATAAACAAGTCGGTTACTTGTACCTCCGTCACTGAACCCATAACTACCGGCACTGAACGTTGTTGTACCTGCAGCTTTTACCCAATTATTTGCGGATGCAATATTGGTCAAAGCGGAATTGGATAACATGGATACTTCTCCCATTGGAAAACGCTCAAGTTTTATTACATCACCAGTACTGGTTACTGTTTGAACAATGCCTGTTGAATCAACGACCACCAGTTTTACCCAGTTAGGGGCCCCGGATGTTCCCGCATTATAGTAATAACCTTTGCCTCCATTGATAGAAGCGTTAGTATTATAAATGAGGAGGCTGGTAGCAGGGTTGGTAAGTGGTGATGCCGCATTTAATGCTGTTAAACTTACCTGGGGAATCAGAATTCCTTTATTAGTACTTTGCACATCTATCATTGCGGAAGCATCAGGAGTATTGCCTGTTGAATTGATGGCTACATTCTGTGCGCCGGATATAACAGGCCTGGTCAGTATTGCAAGCAGCAATAAAATAATAAGTTTGAAAGGTGGATGTATCGGTTTCATAGTTGTTTATTTATTGGATATTGTTGAGTGTCTTTAAGGAAGCTTTCTTTTTTGTTATTTCACATATTCAAGTTTACTTCCCCAGCCATCAACTTGAAGATGGAAATCCAGGTATAACACACCCGCATCATAAGCATAGGTATCAGCAGCATTGTCTGCTTTTCTCCAGATACGGCAAATCAGGATACTGGAAATTTTTTTACCAGCACCATCAATGCCATCATTATTTGTTGTTAAAGCTGTAATAGTATGGGCCCTTGCAGTGAAACCACCGGCTGGTGCGGTAGCTGTAACAGTGGTAGTGGTAATTGCCGGAAAGATCTCAGGAGTTGTTGGATCATAATTGGCCCAGGAATAATCTAAATTCCATTCAACATTACCTGTAGCTGCGGTTGTTTTGGGTATCCAGTGCAGGTGAGGATAGATCGTAGTTCCTTCTTTCCAGCTATGAGGGAGCTGTACCGTAAAAGACATCATATCTAGTGGGGCAGAATTACGGAAATAATAAATTTGCGGGCCACTTGAACCGCTCAGGTAGTCAAAGGTTGCTCCATTTGAACCGTTGTCTAAATTAATTCTGAGATCATCCCATTTTGCGGCTTGTTCGGTTAGTTTTACCCAACTGGGTGATCCTGCCGTGCCGGCATTATAATAATAACCTGTACTGTCGGCATTAGCACCTGTTATAGCTCCATTGGTGTTAAAAACAATAAGGCTTGTTGCCGGGTTGGAGATGGTACTTGCGTCCGTTGTACTGGTTAAAGACACCCTCGGTATCAACATCCCTTTTGAGGAGTTGACAATATCAAGCATAGCTGATCCATCCGGGGCATTACCCGTTGTATTGATAGCTACGTTTTGAGAAAGTGCGGTAAGCGAAGGAGCAAGGATAAGTAATAATGTTGCCAGGATTCCGGGGAATAGAGGTAGTGGTTTCATGAGTAAAGGATTTATAATTTACGATATTGGTACCTGAGCCAGAGTATAACTACTTCAACTCAGTATAAAAGTGTTGATTTAACGAGGGTTTGTTTATGACCTTTATTCTTTTTTATACTGATCTTCCTTATGAGTGATTACCCTTAGTCCTTCGGAAACAGATATACTTAATTGCCCATGCAACGGTATTCCGGCAGCTGCTGTCAGCAGGAATATGAGAAAATCAATGCTGCTGCTTTTATGCAGTTCCATCTTCCTGGTCTCCTGCTGGGACTGGGGCCGCCGGCCGGTAGAACCCGTGAACTACCAAAAAGTATGGGGTTATAAACCGGTTTACACAACGGATACAACCCTGCTCACGATCCTGTCTGAAGCACCCCGAACGATGAGAAACCCCGGCAAGATATATGTTAAGGGCAATCTTATTTTCCAGAACGATATCGGATACGGGATACATGTAATAGATAACAGCAACCCCTCCCAGGCAAGAACGATTGGCTTTATCCGGGTAAACGGGAGTTCTGAAATGTCGATCAAAGGAAATTATATGTATGTGAACTCCTACAATGCACTGGTGGTGGTGGATATAGCCGACTGGCAACATGTGCGGGAAGTGAAAAGGGTTGCTAATGCTTTTCAGCAGGGAGTGCAAGGTGGCGGAGGTTACCAGTATTACTATATTCCCCCGCCGGAGCATGGAGTGTATTATGAATGTTCCGGGTTGATAATGACCCCGGGAACCATACAAAGTGGTTGGATAAGAGATTCAATTTATAATTACAATTGTTATTACAAATAAAGAAATCGTATGCGATCAATATATATATCATTCATTGCCACTGTTGTTTTACTGGCAACAGCTTGTACAAAAGAGGGTACCAGTGCAGATGCTGCTGCTAACGGAACAGGAACCGGGGGATCTTTAGCCCGGTTTACCATTGCGGCCAATCATCTTTACCTGGCTGATTATGGCACGGTGGAAGTGTATGACCTGGCAGACCCGGCCAACCCGGTCAAAAAAACATCCGTCAATGTTGGCTTTGGAGTAGAGACAATTTATCCTTACCAGGATAAATTGTTTATCGGTTCTAATACCGGGATGTTCATTTATTCCATCAGCAATCCTTCCAACCCGGTCAAACTTGGTGAAGCAAGGCATGTAAGAAGTTGTGATCCTGTTGTGGCGAATAGTACTACTGCTTACGTAACACTGAGGGGTGGGACGGCCTGCGGTCCCGCCACCGATGGCTTATACATCTATGATATCAGCAATATCATGTCACCATCACAGAAAAGTCTATTCCAGTTATCCAACCCGGGTGGCCTGGGTTTAAAGGATTCTGTTGTTTTTGTATGCCGGGGCAGCGATGGCTTATCGCTGGTGAATGTAAAGAATGCTGCTTTGCCAAAGATGATGTATACCATTAAAGAAGCAAGCTATAATGATGTGATCCCCTACGATAACCTGCTGATCTGTTATGTAAGCACAGGCATCCTGATCTATGATATCAGTAATATGAACCAGCTACAAAAAGTGGGAACAATAACGTACTGATCAAAATATTGCGGCAAGCAACAACACAAGTCAGTCATAGCTATCTGCTGTGACTGACTTTATTTTTTATCAAAGCTTATACATTCATTCAGATCTTTTTCCGTGTAGGCTACTTTGTATTGCTGTAAGACTTCATCCGGCACACCATTCCACTGTGTGGGCTGGTTGCCAATATAGCCGATGTCTTTCACGCCAATTTCAGAAGTATAAAAACCGGTAGCGGTTAGGTCCCGCATCAGCCGGAAGAACTGGACACCCTGGCTCATATCCGGTTTTGCCTTGTTGGGGTAAGCTATCTGGTCCACTAATTCAATTTGCTGTTCGTGACTACAATCCTTAAAGGTCTTCTCATGTTTTTTCAGGCATTGCAGGTCCAGCCAGCGGAGCCCCCCTTTCATGGGCACCTGGTGAGAAGGCATATCTTTTACAATGAACTCGATGAAGTCAGGGACTTTGGCATCCGTGGCACTCCCACTGATATCATCTTTGGGAATGATAATATCTGCCAGTATCCCGATGGTTGCCATTTCATGACCCGTAAAGAATTTTTCCTTTGCCAGTATTTCTTTCTCATACTTCAGTTCATCGGGATTGCGGTCCAGGTTGAATACCGGTTCACCTGTTTTTGCAGTTTCGGTTTTCTTATCATCGGTTGCACAACCGGCAAGAACTGCCGGTACAGCAACAGCCCCGGTGGCGATCAGTTTGAGTGATTTGCGACGATCCATATAAGAAGTTTGTAGTTGATAGTTTGTTGTTTGTAGTTGGCTCGCAGCTTGTAGCTAATAGCTCACAGCTTTCTACAGATTTTGTTTCTTCATTTCCTCAATGATATACTCACTGGCCCGCATGGATAAAGCCAAAATGGTCCAGGTGATATTCTTATCAGCCTGGCTTACGAACTGACCACCATCCACGCAGAATAAATTTTTACAATCATGTGCCTGGCTCCATTTATTCAGCGCCGATCTTTTAGCATCATTCCCCATCCGCACCGTACCGGCTTCATGAATGATCTCTCCGGGTTTGGATAAGCCCCACTGGTTCTTTTCATCATCATCGCCGCCCCAGGTGATGATCGCACCCATATTGTGCATTACTTCTTTGAAGGTTTCTTTCATATGTTTTGCCTGGTTGATCTCATGTTCACTCCATTTCACGTTGAACTTAAGAACCGGGATGCCGAATTTATCCACCACGTTGGGGTCGATCGCACAGTAATTACTTTCCAATGGAATAGCTTCACCGCGACCGGCCATTCCCACACCGGCACCATAGAAATAACGATAATCTTCTTTTAAGGAAGTGCCGTATCCGCCGGCTTCTTTTTGTTTGCCTTTTACTAAATATTTTCCATTCAGATTTTCAATACCCCAACTGAAACCATAGGAGGGCTGGCTCATACCTCCCCAGTATTCAATATGGTATCCTCTCGGGAAGTCTAATTTTTTATTATCAAGCCACCAGGGGGAATAGATATGCATACCACCCACGCCATCTTCATTATACCGTTTCCTGTCGAATAGCTGCGGCAGCACACCACCCAATGCAGCGCCGGTGGAATCATGTAAATATTTACCCACCACATTACTGCTGTTGGCTAATCCATTCGGGTGCCGCTGCGATTTTGAATTGAGTAATAACCGGGCACTTTCACAGGCACTGGCAGCTACGATAACGGTGCGGCCAGTGACCTGGTACTCCATCATATCATCTTTGCTGATATAAGAAACACCCGTTGCCAGTCCTTCGCTGTTGGTGAGCACTTCCCGGGCCATGGCATTGGAGATCACATCTACATTGCCGGTTTTAATAGCCGGGTAAATAAGTACATTGGGTGAAGAGAAGTCGGCCTTAGCCATACTGCAGTTACGGTTACATTGCCCGCAGAAGAAACAGGCACCTCTTCCGGCATCGTTTTCTATGCTCTTGGTAAGAATGGATAAACGGGAAGGAATCACTTTTACGCCGGCTTGTGTAGCGGCACCTTTAATAAATAGTTCGTGTAACCTTGGTTTGGGTGGAGGCAGGAAGAAACCATCCGGGTCATTTTCCAATCCTTCATTAGTTCCGAAGATGCCAATCAGTTTATCAACCCGGTCGTAATACGGTTTTACATCTTCATACCCGATGGGCCAATCGTCGCCAAGCCCGTCAATACTTTTGCGTTTAAAATCTTTGGGGCCGAAGCGAAGTGAAATCCTTCCCCAATGGTTGGTACGTCCGCCCAGCATCCTGGCCCGCCACCACATCCAGTCGGTGCCGGCCTCTTTGGTAAAAGGTTCGCCTTCCACCGACCAACCGCCATAACAGGCATCAAAATCGCCAAAGGGCCTGATCTTGGTGCTGGCACCGCGGCGGGGGCTATCCCAGGGATTTTTAAGTTGTGTTACGTTCTTTTGCGGGTCATACATATAACCGGCTTCAATAATGCAAACCTTCAAACCGGCTTTAGCCAATATATACGCTGCCATACCACCACCTGCACCTGAACCCACGATCACTGCATCGTATTGCTTACTGTTTTTCTTAACCTGGAGATCTCCCATAACTATATTATAATGAGGCATCAATTTACAGGAAAGATTTTGAGATTAACGAACCGGTTTAATAAATTTCTTCACAGGTAATTCAATAGCCAATCAGTGATCAGCATTTGTATTACTGCTATCTTTAAAGTCAAATTCATTCCTTAATGAAGAAGTATCTTATGCTCTTAGCATTTATCAGCCAGTTGTTTCCCGGAAAATCCCAGCAGTCTGCATTCGATCATTATCCTGTATATACGGGACCTGGTCTTGGTCTTACATATTCGAAACAGCAGTCTGTATTTCGTATCTGGTCACCGGACGCAGAAAAGGCAGTAATTCTTTTATACGAAAAAGGAGATGGGGGAGAACCGGTCAGTGAGATAGCAATGGTTAAAAAAGCAGAAGGCACCTGGGTAGCAGAGATCAAAGGCGATCAGCAAGGCCGTTTCTATACATTCAAAGTAAGCATACAGGGAAAATGGTCGGGTGAAGTGCCCGATCCCTATGCAAAAGCTGTGGGTGTAAACGGGAAAAGGGCTGCAGTAATTGATTTTAGTGTTACCAATCCGCCCGGATGGGCAACTGATAAAAGTCCTGCCTTTAAGCAAAAAACGGATGCCATTATTTATGAATTGCATGTAAGGGATGCCAGTATTGCTGCCAACTCGGGAATTCAGCATAAAGGAAAGTTCTTGGGTTTGACAGAACAGGGTACCACCAATGCGCAAGGAGCAGCAACAGGTATTGATCATATCAGAGAACTGGGAGTAACGCATGTTCACTTATTACCTTTTTACGATTATAATTCCGTGGAT
>CALRSN020000089.1:0-7614 GCA_943370865.1 Bordetella parapertussis | reverse complement strand
CTGGGACATCATCTCGCCTACCAGCCGCAGGATCTGTTCGTACTTGCCGGGAGGATTACTGTTGTGGGTGGTGTTTCCAATGGAACGGAATGCCAGGAAGGAGCCTGTCAATGCTAACAACACTACGATCGGGAGTCTTTTCATATTTGTCAGGTATTTAAATGCTTGCCGCATAACCAAAAATAACGTAAAAACGATGGATTTCGTGCCTTTAACTCCTTTTAACACAGGATTTTGATGAGTGGAAAACAGCAAATAATAATCCCTTATTTTTTTAATTTCAGAAATTAGCTCATCCTAATAGAGTAATTAGCATTCAGAACAACCGTTTTCATTGAATTATACAACATATCCGGCCTTTTATTTTTTACAAAAAATCATTTTACCTATTTTTGCCGTCCTAAAACGGTGGTTATAGCTCAGTTGGTTAGAGCATCAGATTGTGGTTCTGAGGGTCGCCGGTTCGAGCCCGGTTAGCCACCCAACAACCCCGTCTCGTCTCAGGCGAGATGGGGTTTCTTTTATCCCATACGATATGAACTATTGGTTACTGATCATTCCCGTTATTTCTGCCTTTATCGGCTGGGTCACCAATTGGGTGGCCATCAAAATGTTGTTTCACCCGCGGGAACCAAAGAGGTTCCTGGGTATCACATTCCATGGCATTTTCCCCAAAAGACAACAGCAGTTTGCCGAAAAACTGGGCAAACTGGTAAGTGCAGAATTTCTTTCTTTCAGTGATATAGAACAAAAGATCAGCAGCCCGGAAAACCTGAAGAAGATCATGCCGATGATCGAAACACATATTGATGATTTCCTCCGGCATAAACTCAGTAATGAAATGCCCATATTGAGTATGTTCATTGGTGATAAGACCATTAATTCACTGAAGGAAGTATTCATGAAAGAGCTTGAAATATTATTTCCCCAGGTCATGAAACAATACGCCGCTAACCTGAAGACAGAACTGGACCTGGAGCATATCGTCATTCAGAAAGTATCCAATTTCTCGTCGGATAAACTCGAAGAGATTCTTTATCAAATTATGTCCAAAGAATTCCGTTTTGTGGAAATCATCGGTGCCGTAATCGGGTTTATCATCGGTGTGATGCAGGTAGCCATTACCGTTCTTACCAGCTAATAGCAACTGAACCATTGCTGCTTCCCATTTGTAAAGCAGCTGGTGCCTTTCGTCCAAATGTCACAACCCTGTCAGCAAGTTAGTTCACCTTTACACGTCTAATCGTTAAATTCTAGATTCATGAGAAAATTGTTCCTCGCCTTATCCCTTGTCTTTGTGTCAGTTATCAGTTTTGCCCAGCCAGCAGGCATGGGTGGTGGTAACCGGGGTGCTGGCGGCCAGATGCCGTCCGGTCGTTTTTATGGTAAGGTGATTGATTCCAAATCGGGTAAACCGATAGAATACGCTTCTGTTACCCTCCTCCAGAACAAAATGGATACGGCTACCAAAAAAAGAAAAGAAGTGATCGTAGCCGGGATGCTCACCAAACCCAATGGCGAATTCAGCCTGGAAAACGTAGCCATCTTTGGCCCTTCCAAATTAAAGATCACCGTGATCGGGTTTAAGGAATTCACCCAAAATGTTTCCTTTGATATCAAACCGGGTGGAGATATGAGTGCCATGATGAATGCACTTGATAAAGACCTCGGCAATATTAAGATTGACCTGGATGAAAAAATACTGGACAATGTAACCGTTAGTGCTTCCACAAACCCCGGTTTACAACTGGGTATCGACCGCAAGGTTTTTAATGTAGATAAAAATATCGTTTCTGCAGGTGGTACAGCTGTAGATGTAATGAAGAATGTACCTTCTATCAATGTAGATATTGATGGAAACGTTTCGTTGCGTAACAATGCACCGCAAATATTTGTAGATGGCCGTCCCACCACCATGCAGTTAGACCAGATCCCTGCTGATGCCATTGAAAGTGTGGAAGTGATCACCAACCCATCTGCTAAATTTGATGCATCGGGTGGTACCGCTGGTATCCTGAATATAGTTTTAAAGAAAAACAGGAAAGTAGGATATAACGGAAGTCTCCGGGCTAATATTGATTCCCGTGCAAGAGTTGGTTTTGGTGGTGATATTAACCTGCGCCAGGAAAAGATCAATGTGTTTGTGAGTGCCAATTATAACCAACGCCGCTCCATCGGCAAAGGCAATACTGAAAGATTATCCCTGCTGGATGATCCGGATAATATTTTATACCAAACCGACAGAAGCACGATGAATGGTCAATTCGGGTTTGGTCGTGCGGGCTTTGATTATTTCATCAACAACAGAACTACACTTTCGGCCAGTGTAAACTTGGGAAGGGGAAAATTCACACCCAATACGATCAGTAACCTGCTTGTAGATACGCTCAGTACCCCCACAAAATCTTCACTTACTAAAAGAGCTACTTATACAAATGGTGATTTCAGGAACCTGGGTACTACCATCAGTTTAAAGCATAATTTTCCCAAAGCAGGAAGAGAATGGACAGCAGACCTGACCTTCAACCGCAGAAAGAATGCTAACGACAATGAAGTGAATACAGATTACTACCAGGATGACCTGGCTACACTTGACCGGACTTTCAAACAGCGACAGATCGGAAATGGTCTTAATAAAAGCCTGATATTGCAAAGTGATTTCGTTAACCCGCTGGGAGAGAATTCTAAAATTGAAATGGGTATCAGGGCAGCCTTCAATGAAAATGTAAGTACCAATGCTTTCTATGTTGATAACAACGGGCAGCTAGTGATCCAGCCGGCTTCTGAAGTTAATTATGAAAGCCAGGATCGTGTTATAGCTGCTTACACTACATACAGCAACCGTATCAAAAATTTTGGCTATCAATTAGGCCTCCGTGCTGAAAGTTCAAATTACCAGGGCAAACTGACCAAGACCAATGAGAATTTTGATATTGATTTCCCGATCAGCTTTTTCCCAAGTGTATTCCTGAACCAAAAACTGAAAAACAACCAGGAATTGCAACTGAACTATTCAAGAAGAGTGAATCGTCCTAATTTCTGGCAGCTTTCTCCTTTCACTGATTCATCCGACTTCCTTAACCTTAGTAAAGGAAATCCGGGATTGAACCCGGAATTCACCAACTCGCTTGAATTGTCTTATTCAAAAACATTTAAGAATAAGGACAATATTCTGCTATCACTTTATTATAAGAATACAACCGACCTGATCACCCGTTACCAGATCGTACAGGTTGAACCGGTAACTGGTAAAGATCAACTGATCAATACGTATATCAATGCTAATTCAAGCTACGTAACAGGGCTGGAGATCATTCTGAAAAACAAGATCACCAAATGGTGGGACCTGACCAGCAACTTTAACCTCTTTACATCGAAGATCGATATTGATGACCCGGCCATTGCTGACCAGGACCAGTTTGCCAGCTGGTTTGGAAAGATTAATAATACTTTTAAACTGCCTAAAAATTTCAGCCTCCAATTATCAGGCGATTACCAGTCGAAAACGATCCTGCCTCCGGGTGGAAGCGGCGGCGGTGGTGGCGGACGTGGTGGCCCCATGGGTGGCATGTTCGGCCCCAGTACTTCAGCCCAGGGTTATGTCCGCCCGGTATATGGAGTTGATGCAGCTGTACGTTATGAATTCCTGAAGAATAAGCAAGCTTCCTTATCAGTTAATATCAATGATATCTTCCGGACACGGGTATCGGATGTACATTCTGAATCACCTTTTTTCATCCAGGATGTATTCCGCCGTCGTGACCCGCAGGTGGTAAGGATCAACTTTAGCTGGCGCTTCGGTAAATTTGATGCTTCCCTCTTCAAAAGGAAGAACATGAAGAGTGGTGGTGATGGTGGCGGTATGGAAGGAATAGGTATGTAATTATCACTAATATATTTTTAAAAGCCGTTTTGCAATTGCAAAGCGGCTTTTTTGTTTCTCAACAACAGCCCGGGTACATATACCTGAAAAGAACTTACAATTCCGTTTCTTTGCCGGACGGCAACACATGAAACGGGTAATTTTTACAGTAACTAATGACCTGACCTACGATCAGCGTATGAACCGCATCTGCACTTCCCTTGCAGAAAATGGTTATGCCGTTACATTGGTGGGAAGAAAATTACCCGCCTCTCTCCCGCTGAAAGAAGAAAAGTACCAGCAAAAAAGATTGCCTTGTTTCTTTAAAAAAGGGAAATGGTTTTATGCCGAGTATAATCTTCGTCTCCTGTTCTATTTGCTATTTCAAAAAATGGATGCCATCTGCGCCATTGATCTTGATACGATACTTCCCTGCCTGCGCATCTCCAAATGGAAAAAGATTCCCCGTATCTACGATGCACATGAATTATTTACGGAATTAAAAGAAGTGGTAACAAGACCTGCCATCAAAAAATTATGGACCGCCATTGAAAAAAAAACGGTTCCGCAATACAGTCGAGGCTACACGGTAAGCGAAAGCATAGCTGAAGAATTCAATAAACGTTACGGGGTTCATTATAAAACCATCCGCAATATTACCCGGCTGCGGGAAATGGATACACCGCAGTCAACTGAAAAATTCTTATTGTACCAGGGAGCTGTTAACGAAGCAAGAGCTTTTGAGTACCTTATACCTGCCATGAAACTGGTGAACAGCAAACTGGTCATTTGTGGTGATGGTAACTTCATGCCGCAATTGAAAGAGCTCATTAAAATCCACCAGGTAGAAGAAAAAGTACAACTGAAAGGTATGTTATTACCGGATGAGCTCTGGAGCATTTCGCAACAGGCATATATTGGCATGGCGGTGGCAGAAAACCAGGGCATGAACCAATATTTAGCATTACCCAACAAATTTTTTGATTATGTGCATGCCGGGTTACCCCAGCTGTCTATGAATTACCCGGAATACCGGCTGCTGAACAAACAATATGAAGTAGCCGTGTTAATGGAAGACCTGGCCCCGAAAAGAATTGCGGAAGCGATAAACAATTTGCTGGAAGATACTGTTATGTACGAGAGGCTGCGGCAAAATTGCCTCAGGGCCCGCCTGGAATGGAACTGGCAAAACGAAGAAAAAAAATTAATCGCCTTTTATCAATCTGTTTTTAATTCTTGACCCGGCACCTACATATCGTTTGCCTTGATGTTCCCTGGCCGGCCGACTACGGTGGAGCCATCGACATGATGAACCGCATCATGATGCTGAATAAACTCGGCATCGCTATTCATCTTCATTATTTCAGTTATAATGAACGGGGAATGCCCAATGAACTGAACCAGTTTTGCGAGAGCATCCATGTGTACGAAAGAAAAAAAGGACACAAGGGATTCTCTGCAAAGTTGCCCTATATCGTTTCCTCCCGCATCAACCAGGAACTGGTACAAAATCTTCAACAAGATAATTACCCCATTTTGTTAGAAGGATTGCACTGTACCGGTATTCTTCCCCAACTGGATCTGTCGGCCCGTAAAGTGGTGGTAAGGATGCATAATGAAGAGAGCATTTATTATAAAGAACTGGCAAGGTCTGAATCATCACTACTGAAGAAAATATATTTCTTGCATGAAAGCAAACTGATCAGGAAATACAATAATCAATTGCCGGATGCCTGTACTTATGCCTGTGTTTCCAGGGAAGATATTCATACGCTGGAAGAAGATTATCACCTGCACCAGGTGAAATTCCTTTCTACTTTTCCAGCCTGGCAAAAAGTAAGCGGCGAAGAAGGTATCGGCAGTCTTTGCTTATACCATGGTAATCTTTCTGTTCCGGAAAATGAAGAAGCTGCTATATGGCTGATAAAAAATGTTTTCTCCAAGGTCAGGAAGCCTTTTGTGATTGCCGGTAAAAAACCTTCCAAGCGACTGGAGAAGCTGGCTCATTTTTACCAGCATACCTGTTTAGTGGCCAACCCTTCTGATGCGGAACTCAATGACCTGATCCGGAAAGCACATATCAATGTATTGCCCTGTTTCAATAAAAATATTACCGGTATACGATTGAAATTATTACATGTGCTTTTTGAAGGAAGACACTGCGTGGTCAATGAACCAATGGTGAAAGGAACCGGGCTCGAAGCAGCCTGTCATACAGGGACAACCGCCAATGCGTTTGCCTCCATTATCACACAACTTTGTCACCAGCCTTTTACCAGCGAAGAAATAACGATCCGCAAAAAATTATTGGGAGATACGTACGACAACGAGAAGAATTCCCGCCAGCTTATTCAATGGTTATACTAGCATTGTCAATCACCCGGCCCCTTTCGGTACGGATCATTCTTGCCGGGAATTTTTGCACCACGATATAATCATGTGATGCCATCACGATCGTAGTATTATAATCACGGCTGATGCTGAATAACAAATTCATGATCTCATCCGAGGTTTCAGGATCAAGGTTACCGGTGGGTTCATCAGCCAGTATCAGTTTCGGGGAATTCAATAAGGCACGGGCAATATCAATACGCTGCTGCTCACCACCACTCAGCTCAAAAGGCATTTTGAATCCCTTTGCTTTCAGCCCCACTTTATCCAGCACATCCTGGATCTTTTCATCCATCAGCTTTTCATCCGTCCAGCCCGTAGCTCTTAAAACGAACTTCAGGTTATTATTTACGTTACGATCTGTCAGTAATTGAAAATCCTGGAATACCACCCCCAGCGTCCGGCGCAGGTAAGGCACTTTTCGCCAGTCAAGCGAACGCAAATTGAACCCGGCCACTTCTGCTTCCCCCTCTCTCAATGCCAGTTCTCCATACAGGGTCTTCAGCAAACTTGATTTACCGGTTCCCGTTTTACCCACCAGGTACACAAACTCTCCCTTGTTTACAGTCAGGTTTACGTCCTGTAAAATGAGATTATCACCCTGGTAAATATTGGCGTGACTTATTTGTATAATGGGTTCTGACATACGGGATTGCTTTGCTGCAAAATAAGGCAAACTAAGTGTACCGCAAGTCAAAAATTTGGTCAAACTAAAAATTTAGTTGTTAAACTAAGAAATTAGTTTTAGCTTCGGAATCACAATCTGAAATATGAAGCCCCTAACAAAAGCCGAAGAACAAATCATGCAGGTATTATGGAAGCTGGAAAAAGCATTCCTGCGGGAACTGGTAGATGCCATGCCCAACCCCAAACCTCACCAGAACACCATTGCCACTTTGCTGAAGATCCTCGTAGAGAAAGAATTTGTCGGTATCACTGCGATCAGCAGGCATCATCAATATTACCCGCTTGTAACAAAAGAAGATTATTCCAAACGCAGCATGAAGCAACTGGTGAAAGGGTATTTTGAAGGCTCCTTCAGTAATGTTGTTTCCTTTTTGGTCAAAGAAAACAATATCTCCGTAGAGGAATTGGAAACCTTATTACAACAGATCAGGAAACAACAAAACGCTAAGAAATGAACAACCTGTTATACTATGGACTGCAGGTAATAGCCCCTTCCGGCATTTTATACGGCTACTATCATTTTTTCCTGCGGAATAAAAAATTTCACCAGTACAACCGTTTCTACCTTTTGGCAGCAATGCTTATAAGTATTATTGTACCCTTTTTAGATATCCCTGTTTATTTTACAAATGAGCAAAAAGACGCTTCTGCGATATGGCTGGCCCTGGGCAGTA
>CALRSN020000088.1:0-7627 GCA_943370865.1 Bordetella parapertussis | reverse complement strand
AAATAGATAATATTTACGCCGGTGTTGATGTTTCTCACCAACACTCAAAAGTAGATCGGTTATAATGAAAGAAGAATATTTCCATTAAATCATGATCTTATACAAATCAAAATAACAGCACATGGCAGCTACAGGTAAAAAGAAGCTATCAGCAGCACAACAAAAAGAACTACTCAGTGTATTGAAAACCCGGTTTGAAAAAAACATGCAGCGTCATAAAGGGTTTGACTGGGCGAAAGTGCAGGCCCGGCTGGAAACGAATGCGGGAAAACTTGGGTCGCTGGATGAAATGGAAAACACTGGTGGCGAACCCGATGTTGTAGGAGTTGATAAAAAGACGGGCGAGTATATCTTTTATGATTGCGCAGCAGAAAGCCCTGCCGGACGCCGGAGTGTTTGCTATGATTATGAGGCACTGGAGAAAAGGAAAGAAAATAAACCCAAAAACAGTGCTATGGGGATGGCAGCAGATATGGGCATTGAACTTTTAACAGAAGAGCAATACCGGGAATTGCAACAGTACGGAAAGTTCGACACCAAAACATCAAGCTGGATCGTTACACCTCCTGCTATTCGGAAATTGGGCGGCGCCCTTTTTGCTGATTATCGCTACGGCACCATCTTCGTCTATCACAATGGCGCAGAATCCTATTATGCGGCCCGGGGATTCAGGGGCTCGTTAAGGGTTTGAGTTGGGCAGGCAGCTAATTTATATTTCTGAAAGGATCAACTTGAAAGAATTGGATGATAAGACGAGTAAGTAATCCCTTCTGCAAAATGCCAGGTATCTTTGTTCACTTATTCACTATGAGCAATAAACCGTTTAGGGAAATTTTAAAGCTATAACGTAACAGGTTTTTCCTCCCTTTATTTTTTAATCATGCCAACCCAATACCCGCTTAAAAAAATATCCCTGCTACCTGCTGCAGTCACTCCCGTCAATGATGAACCCGACATTTCATCGTTGCTGTCAGCACTAAGCCATTTTCATCCTGTTACTGAAGAAGCGGCGGCTTATTTACAAAAGCACATTATCCCCTGTACGGTCCATAAGAAGAAGCTTATATTAAAAGCCGGAACCATTTGCCATTATATCTACTTTATACAGAAAGGGGCGGTGCGTGGTTTTATAAAAGATGGTAATAAAGATATTACTACCTGGATCAGCGTGGAGAATGACCTGGTCACTTCTATCAGCAGCCTGGATATACAATTACCATCCATTGAAAATATGCAAGCCATTGAAGATTGTGAACTGCTGGCATTGAGTTATGCAGACTTGCAGGAGTTGTACTTACGGTTCCCGGAGTTTAATTTGGTTGTTCGTAAACTTTTACAAACCTATTACGGAGATGCTGAGCGGAGGGCATTTATTATCCGGCTTGCAAAAGCGGAGACCCGGTACCAGCATTTTCTGGACAAACATGGGGAATTGGCCAACCGGATTCCATTAAAATATATTGCCTCTTATCTTGGTATGACACTTGAAACATTGAGCCGGATAAGAAACAAAGCATCACATCATTGATTATTTTCTGTTGAAAGTCATATTGATAATTATCAAATAATATTTTAAGCATTTCCACTTACGGGATTTTTTGCTATGAATTGGATACTTCGCTGTATCCCTCATCCAGTAAGCGTTAGCGGGTTTCCCTTTTTGCCATCACCTTCTTTTTTTACTCCTTCACGCAAAGAGGGAACGATTTTATCCATTTTATTTTTCTTTTTTTTTGTATTCAGAACCTATCGAAACCTTTTTTTGTAAAATCAATATCAACTCATATGAAAACCTGTCTCACCATCCTTTGGTTAGCCCTTACCTCTTTCCCATCTTTTTCCCAACTGGTATTGACCGGGGCCGGCACTTCTACTTCAGTAGCCAATAATGCACCTGCTATTACGGTAGATAATTCGCTTACGATCACTGGTAGTGGTACTATTGCCAGTGCCCTTGTGAGTGTGGCTACTAATTTTTCAACCGGAGATGTGTTAGCTTATACCGGGGCTTTGCCTTCTGGCGTGTCAGCAGCTTATAATTCAGGCACCGGTATATTAACTTTTACGGGTACGGCCACGCCATCGCAGTATGAAACATTACTTCGTACGGTAACATTTGCCAGCAGCTCTTCTTCTACATCGCAACGGACGATTACTTTTAATCTGGGATCAGCGATATCTTTTTCCGGGAATGGCCATTTTTATGAATTTATTACCGGTACGTTCAGCTGGTCAACGGCTAAAACAGATGCCGCTTCCAAAACTTTTTATGGATTACAGGGATACCTGGCTACCATCACTTCGCAGGCAGAAAATGATTTTATTCAGCAAAAAATTTCATCTGACGGATGGATAGGTGCCAGCGATGATTATACCCATATCAATGCGGCAACAGGTGCCACCACTTATGCCAACCAGGCCGCTGCCGAGGGGAAATGGTATTGGGTAACCGGCCCGGTGGGTGAAAAAGGAGTACAGTTTTCCAATGGAAATACTACTCCCGCAGCAGTAGGAGGACGTTATATGAACTGGAATACCAATGAGCCGAATAATTCCGGCAGTAACGAGCATTACGGAGAAATCTACTCGAGCGGTTCTGCCGGTAAATGGAATGATCTTGGAGCCAGTTCGCTGGGCTATGTGGTGGAATATGGTGGCATGGCTGGCGACCCGGCTGTGTCTTTATCCGCCAGCCGGAATATTATCATGATCGCCACTTCACTTCAAACAACGCCTTCTTCTGTTACGTATGCCTTACATGCTCCGGCAAGCTATGTTGATAATGCGATCATGGTGTATAGTACAGGCAGTATCACGGATGCGAAAGTAACGATAGGCTCTAATTTCAACTCAGGTGATGTTTTATCCTATACAGGAGCGTTGCCTTCAGGTGTAACTGCAGCTTACAATGCAACTACCGGTGTATTATCATTTACAGGCACGGCCACAGCAAGTCAGTGGCAAGCCCTGTTCAGAACCGTGCGGTTTAACTCTTCTTCCAATGCGGTTGGCAACAGGATGATCAGTTTTTCAGTGGGTAACCTGGTATCGGGTGATAACGGGCATTTTTATGAATATGTTTCAACCACCGGCAGCTGGACAACGGCCAAAACAAACGCCGCTGCAAGAACTTACCTGGGATTGCATGGCTACCTGGCCACGATTACTTCGCAAACCGAAAATGATTTTATCAAGCTGAAGCTTGGAGCAGATGCATGGATCGGAGCCAGTGATGAGTATACCCACATCAATACGGCAACGGGTGCCAGTACTTATGCCAACCAGGCTGCTGCAGAAGGAAAATGGTATTGGGTAACCGGGCCTGTTGGTGAAATCGGGATACAGTTTTCCAATGGCAATACCACCCCGGCAGCCAGCGGTGGTAACTATATGAACTGGAACGGAGCCGAACCGAACAACTCCAGCAGTAATGAACATTATGGTGAAATATTTGCCAGTGGTGCGAATCCTGGTAAATGGAATGATCTTCCTAACAGCAACACCTTGGGCTACGTAGTTGAATATGGCGGGTTAGCCACCGATCCCTTACTTTACCTGTCTGCAAATCGTACCATGGCCGTCTCAACTATCTTACCGGTAACAGGTCTTCAGTTTACCGCTGCAAAAGAAAATAAAGAAGTATGGCTGAACTGGTCCACACTGACAGAGATCAATACAGCTTATTTTGAGATACTGCACAGTACAGATGGTGTCAACTATATAACAATTGGCCAGGTGACAGCAGCCGGCACCAGTGACCAAACAGTACATTATCAATGGAAGCATACACAGCCTGCAGCCGGCCATAATTATTACCAGTTGAAGGAGGTGGATATGGATGGACGTTATGCGTTCAGTATGATCAGGCAGGTGTTTGAAGGAAATACTACAATCAGTGTATGGCCTAACCCTGCACATACACAAATAATAATCAGCTATTCCTATACAGGCATGTCAACCCGGCTGCTTATCAGGAACAGTGCCGGGGCTATAGTACATCAGCAAACTATTTCATCTGGCCAGTCTGTGGTACAGGTCGGTCAATTGCCGGCTGGTTTTTACTGGGCGGAAATAGGAGACGGTAAAACTAAAAGCAGTTGTTGTTTTATAAAACAATAAGACATAAGAGTAATAATAATGAAACCCGGCTGTAGCTGGATTGAATTTTTTTATACAGTTGTTGGTGTTTTTCACTAATGACTGCATAAAATGTGTTTGAGTAATATACCGGTTACAAAACAAGACTGAAAGTCAATGAATCTTTCCAATGGAATGATTGGGCTGAATTATTCCATTGGAAAATTGAATTTTCATTTGCTGATGTAAGAAACTGACAGCCGGCGCCCCTCTGCTATTACCATGTTACCCATTGCCATGGCCCGCCACCCCTCATCATAATTCAACTGCAATTACCTTCCAGGTTGAGTAAATTGGAGTAAACACTGCATCATGAAAAAGATACCTGCCTTGCTGCTGGCTACCGTTTTGTCACTGGCTGTCTTTTCACAAATGGGACACGGAGAGTTGATACCCGCCAGTCAGCCTGTTAAAGAGCTTACGGCTGCCGACTGGCAGGCGGATCTTCGTTTTTTACAGCAGACCGTGCACAAGGAGTATGCTTTTCTTTTCAAAAATATATCAGCTACCCAATTTGACGCATTGGTTGAGCAACTCTATAAAGAAATGCCATCTATGCAGGAGCATGAACGGCTGGCGGGCCTTGCAAGAATAGTGGCTTCGTTCAAATACGGGCATACCGATATTGGCTGGAGAGAATCGCCTGTAAAATATCATGTGGCACCACTTAATTTTTACTGGTTCAGTGATGGCGTATACGTGGAAGGGACAAATAAAGATAATGCTGCTGTACTGGGGGCCAAACTGCTGAAAGTGGAAGGGGTGCCGGTGCAGCAGGCACTTGCTTCGCTGAAATGGTTAGTGCCTGCGGAAAATGACCAGTACTATAAAGGGTATGGGCTGGATTTCCTGGCCATACCGGAAGCCCTGCATGCACAAAAAGTAGCCAAAGCGTTGAAGAATACGATCAGTTATACCTTTGAAAAGGAGGGGAAGACTTTTGACTATACCATCAATGCATTGGATGCTTTCCGCTTACCAAGAAGCTATGGTTTTATAAGGAATGGTTTGGGCTGGCTGACAGTAAGAGATACCAGCTTTACACCGAACTACCTGAAAAACCTGGAGAATATTTATTACTACGAATACCTGCCGGCTTCAAAAACAGTCTATGTCCGTCAAAGCCAGGTACAGGATGATCCGAAAGAAGCAATCCCTGCTTTTTATAAAAATGTATTTGCTTTCATCGAACAGAATGATGTGGAGAAATTAGTGCTGGATGTGCGACTGAATGGAGGAGGTAATAATTATAAGAACAAACCTGTTGTTACTGGTATCATAGAAAGTAAAAAGATCAACAAACCCGGTAAATTATTTGTGATCATCGGGCGGAAAACATTTTCTGCCTGTCAGAACCTGGTGAATGAACTCAGCAATTATACCAATGCCTTGTTTGTGGGTGAGCCAACCGCGGAGAATGTCAATTTTTATGGGGATAACCGAAGGGTGGAATTGCCGAATACCAAAACACCCGTCTTTCTTTCTTTTGCCTGGTGGCAGGATAAACCCCAATGGGAAAATGCTCCCTGGCTGGCACCACATGTGGCGGTGGATATGAGCTTTGCGGATTACCGCAGCAATAAAGACCCGATGTTCGAAACCTGTTTGAATTTTTCAGAGAAGGATGCGGTCATTGATCCCATGGGAAAGTTGAGAGACTTATTCATGGCCGGTAAACTGGATGAAGTGGAATCCATTGCCACTGCGATGGTGGCCGATCCCAAATACCGCTATATGAATTTTGAAGACCGGTTCAACAAAGCGGGATATGATATGCTGAATGGTAAACAAACTGACGGGGCACTGTTCGTTTTTAAACTGAATACAAAGTTATATCCTCAATCAGCCAATGCCTGGGACAGTTATGGAGAAGCTTTATGGAAAGCAAAACAAATTGATAAGGCTATTGAATCTTATAATAAAGCTATTGCATTGGATCCCACCGGTGTCACGGGCGACAATGCCCGCAATATGCTGAAGCAGATCAAAGCAGAAAAGGGGAACTGAGGGTTCCGGGTTATTTTGTGATCTCTTCTGCATCTATATCACCTTCTTCATCCTTTGATTTAGGATAATCATCTTTTAGCTGCTGCTTAAATGCTTTTTCATCCAGGATATTACTCCAGACCAGGAAGATGATGAGGCCAAGTCCGACTGCCCCCACGATTAAAAGGACGGTAAGGTTCATATTGTTAAAGGTAAACCGAATCCCGGGTGGCGCAGTATTAAGTTTTTGAAAACAGTGAGCAGGGCTGTATTTATGCAAATCAACCCGGCAAACTGCTATTTCTGCTATCTTTAGTTTCATTCTTTAAACACAAACCGTATGCAAAAAACAATACTCGTCATTTTCATGTTCTGTTTTTCCGGGTTGGTAATGGCCCAGGAGGTGGAGTACAAAAAAGGCATGATCAAAGTGGATGGAAAAGATTATGTAAAACTGGAAGTAACCAAGCAAAACTTTGGTCTCACCAAGCTTTTTGAAGTATTCTCCTTGTCCGGCGAAAAGCTGATCATTGCAGCCCCGGCCACCGAATTTGATGCAGATAAAAATGATAACTCCAATCTTTATTACCGGCTTACTTTTTTAACGGCTAACCAGGTGGGTATTTTTAAAGTGGCGTCCCTGGGACAGGAAAAATCATTTGCCAAACTGATCGGAAGCAGTGGTATTATAGTAAACGATAAAGCGGATGAAGCTAAAGTAAAAGAATTTATCGCAGCCAAAGGCGTTACACCAAGACTACTGGTCAACTATACCCAGGTTGCCCGTGATAAAAGATGGCCAATCTCCCTGAAAGCTGATAAAACCATTGAACAGAATGCAAAGATCATCGGTAGTTTCAAACCCACTGGTTCACAAAACGGGCTTGACAGTTATGAATTTTTATTACCCTCCGGTGTGGTGATTGCCAAAGTATCATTTACCGGAGGTAATAATGCACAGAATATGGAAGTCTTTACTGCGAAGGATAATTTACAACGCCCTGTAGCTATACCGCAAAAAGATAAAATACTGTTGGCGGACGCCAGCATTGACAAGAACCAGTTTACACTTAAAAGAGTCGCCCAATGGCTCATAGATAATCAATACCTCTAATCAATCGTTCTTAGCTATTATGAAAAAGATCATTGTTGTATTAATCGTTTCTTCTTTTTCCTGTTCTTTATTGGCGAATATAAGCCTGCCGAAAATTTTCGGTGATAATATGGTGCTGCAGCGGGATAAACCTGTCCGCATCTGGGGATGGGCCGCTATAGGAGAAAAAGTAACGGTGCAATTCAACCAGCAGAAAAAAAGTACGAAAACAGATAAAGCAGGTAAATGGGAAATCCTGTTAGCACCGGAAGCGGCAGGCGGCCCTTATCAATTAACAGTACAGGGAAAAAATAAACTGGTCATTCAAAATATCCTGGTGGGAGAAGTATGGATCTGCAGCGGCCAGTCTAATATGGAAATGCCGATAGCAGGCTGGGGTAAGATAAATAA
>CALRSN020000087.1:0-7677 GCA_943370865.1 Bordetella parapertussis | reverse complement strand
ATATGATGATGTGGCCATTGAAAGTATGCCGGATGGCAGTTCGCATCCTTTCTTATTCAGGAACGAAGGTGGTCTCCAATTCAAAGACGTAAGTACTGATTGGGGAACCGGTGCTTTGAAAGGCTATTTTAATGGTTCTTCTTATGCAGATTTGGATAATGATGGTAATGTGGACCTGGTGATCAATTGTATTGATGCACCTGCAGTTGTGTTGAAGAATACGGCTCCGAAGAAAAACCACCTGGCGATTTCTTTTAAAGGTGACAGCAGCAACAAATTTGGTATTGGTGCCAAAGCGTATTTATTTCAAAAAGGACAGCTGCAATACCAGCAGCTGATGCTGACAAGGGGATTTGAATCTTCCTGTGAGGCCAGGTTGCATTTTGGTCTTGATACAGCAGCAAAAGTTGACAGCGTTTTAATTGTATGGCCTGATCAACGATACCAGTTGTTGAAAAATGTTCCGGCAAATAAACAATTGGAAGTAAAACAAACGGATGCTACAGGAACATTTGATTATTCTATGTTCTTCCCGGCTCAGCAACAACTGTTGCAGGATGTAACAGCAGAAAAACGTACAGGATGGAAACATACAGAGAATGAATTCCTGGATTTCAATGTGCAATACCTTATTCCGCACCAGCTATCAACCCGCGGACCAAAACTTGCCAAAGCTGATGTCAATAAAGATGGCCTGGAAGATTTTTATGTATGTGGAGCTTCGGGCCAGTCGGGTGAACTAATGCTGCAGACAAAGGATGGGAAATTTATTTCCTCGCCTATAACCTATGTGAACAGGATAAAAGCAACAGAAGAAACGGATGCAGTTTTCTTTGATGCCAATAATGATGGATTTCCGGATCTTTTTGTAGTGAGTGGTGGTAATGAATTTCCTGACGAGGTGCCGGTGCTGAATGATAACCTCTATATTAATGATGGCAAGGGTAAGCTGGTGCAGAGCCAGGAGGCTATTCCAAAATTATTGAAGAATAAATCCTGTGTAAGTGCAGCCGATATAGATAAAGACGGGGATACCGATATTTTTATGGGCGTATTGGCAGATGCCACTAAATATGGATTTGAACAAAGTTCTTATGTACTGCTGAATGACGGTAAGGGTATTTTTACAACAGCGAATGCAGCTGTTATCGGGTTGAAAGATATAGGCATGGTCACTGCTTCTGCATTTGCAGATGTCAATAAAGATGGATGGATGGATCTTGTTGTTACCGGAGAGTGGATGCCCCTGAAGATATTTATCAATACTAAAGGGAAGTTCACAGCAAAAGATATTGAAGCTTCTACAGGCCTATGGCAGACTATTAGTACAGTTGATGCAAATGGGGATGGGTTTACGGATATATTGGCCGGAAACTGGGGTCATAATACGAAGCTTTACGCCGGTAAGAATGGACCCGTAAAACTGTTTGTGAAAGATTTTGATAAGAATGGTTCTGTTGAGCAGATCCTGGCGTATACGATAGACGGTAAGGAATACCCTTTCCTCGCCAAAGACGAACTGGAACGTCCGTTACCGGTATTGAAAAAAGCTTACCTGAAATATAGTGACGTGGCAGGTAAAACTGTACAATATATGTTATACGACCTCTTTAAAGAATACAAAGAACTGAAAGCAGAAGTACTGGGCTCTTGCTGTTTCCTGAATGATGGCAAAGGCAATTTTACCAAAATTGAATTACCGGAAGAATTGCAGCTGGCCCCGCTGTTCTCTTTTGCACAAGTGCCATTTGCGGGTGCTAACAGTTTTTTAGCAGGAGGTAATTTTTATGGTGTTATTCCTTATGAAGGGCGTTATGATGCACAGACCCCCGTATTTTTTTCTTTTAATAATAAGACTAATCGTTTTGTCATCAATGCCAGTATGCCATCAGTAAATGGCGAAGTAAGAGATATAAAAACAGTTACTTACCCGGATGGCAGTTCGGGTATCATCATTGCAAGAAATAATGAGAGCCTGTTATTTTATACAACAACAACAAAATAATCATCATACCCCCGCCTTGTAGCCGGCAAGAACAAGGTGGCTTATAAAACTAAAGTATATGCTGAATAAACAGTTCATTGCTCCGTTGCTTTTCTCCCTTTCAACCCTCTGCTGTGTTTGCACCAAAAAGAATAGCGGTGGGGGAGGAACAACACCGACACCTGCAACTACCAAAGCTGATTTCTGGTTGACCAAGGGTGATAAGAGTGTATTACTGGCTAAACAAACGACAACGCTTTCATTTGAAACAGTTACCAATGCCATGCCCACGATAGATATTGATTCAGCCACTTCATTGCAATCGGTGGATGGTTTTGGATTCACCCTTACCGGCGGCAGTGCCACACTGATCAATAATATGGGTGCCACAGAAAAAAATAGTTTGCTGAATGAGTTATTTGGCAATACGGGTAATGCGATTGGTATCAGCTACCTCCGGGTGAGTATCGGTGCCTCCGACCTGAGTGCTTCAGTATTCAGCTATGATGATATGCCTGCCGGGCAAACAGATCCCACACTGGCGAATTTCAGTCTTTCGCTGGATACGGTGGATGTGATCCCGGTATTAAAACAGATCCTGCTGATCAACCCGAATATTAAAATCATGGGTTCACCCTGGAGCCCGCCTGTCTGGATGAAAGATAATGGAAGCTCCGTTGGCGGAGGTCTGCAACCACAGTATTATAGTGTGTATGCACAATATTTTGTGAAGTATATCCAGGCGATGAAAGCGAAGGGAATCACCATCGATGCTATCACTATTCAGAACGAACCGCAGCACGGTGGCAATAACCCCAGTATGGTGATGTCGGCTTTGCAACAGGCTGATTTTATCAAGAATCATTTAGGGCCAGCATTCCAGGCAGCCGCTATTACCACCAAGATCATTATCTGGGATCATAATTGTGATAATGCCAGCTACCCGATCACTATTTTAAATGACCCTGCTGCGAAACAATTTATCAATGGCTCTGCCTTCCATCTTTATAATGGTGATATCAGCGCTTTGTCTACGGTGCATAACCAGCACCCTGATAAGAACCTTTACTTCACAGAACAATGGACGGGTGCCAACGGGAGCTTTGATGGCGACCTGAAATGGCATATGAAAAATGTGATCATTGGTTCTATGCGTAACTGGAGCAGGGTGGCATTGGAATGGAACCTGGCCAATGATCCCACTTACGGACCACATACACCGGGCGGATGCACGGAATGTAAAGGAGCTTTGACGATAGCGGGTTCATCCGCTACAAAGAATGTTGGCTATTATATCATAGCACATGCTTCTAAGTTTGTGCCAGCTGGTTCCGTGAGGTTGAGCAGTACCATTCCCAGTGTGTTTCACAATGTGGCTTTCCGGACACCTGATGGGAAGAAAGTAGTGATCGTTATGAACGATGCCACAACGTCCGGTAGTTTTAATATCCGTTACATGGGCAAATCAATCACTACTTCCCTGGAAGCAGGAGCGGTAGGAACCTATATTTGGTAGAATCGTTTAAAAAATAACAGATGAAAAAAATGATGCTTATCGCGGGTTTACTGGGATTGTTTTCCTGCGGCGACAAAAAAGAAAAGGAAACAACAATAGCTGCCTCTGCATTTTCCACGGAGGGAAAACAAGTTGTTGTTTATACTACCGCTGACAGTACTAATCTCCGGTTATCACTAACGGATACACTTGTGTTTAAAGAAATGGGCCAGCCTAAAGAGACAGAGATTTGCGTATTTGTGGATCCGTCCAAAACATTTCAAACCTATTTCGGAACAGGAGCGGCATTGACCGATGCTTCTGCTGAAACTTTTTATAAGCTGCCAAAAGAAAAACAACAGGAAGTATTAGAGGCATTCTTTGATAAAGAAAAGGGGATTGGATACACGGTAGCCCGTACCAATATCAACAGCTGTGATTTCAGCAGTGATATGTATACCTATGTAGCCGATAATGACAAAGAGCTGAAAACATTCAATATCGATCATGACAGAAAATATAAAATACCATTCATTAAAGAGGCGATGAAAGTTGCCGGTGGTAAACTGAATTTATTTGCCAGTCCGTGGAGCCCGCCGGCCTGGATGAAAGATAATAATGATATGCTGCATGGCGGTAAACTCAAACCCGACTTTTACAACAGCTGGGCGATGTATTATACCAAATTCATTAAAGAGTATGAGAAAGAAGGTATTCCGGTGTGGGGTATCAGTGTACAGAACGAACCAATGGCAACGCAAAAATGGGAAAGTTGTTTGTACACAGCTGAAGAGGAAAGAGATTTCCTGAAGAATCATCTCGGTCCCGTGATGGAAAAAGAGGGACTGAAAGAAAAGAAGATCATTGTGTGGGATCATAACCGGGACCTGATCTACCAGCGGGCACAAACTTATTTCAACGATCCGGAAGCGGCGAAGTATGCCTGGGGTATCGGTTTTCACTGGTATGAAGACTGGAGCGGGGGTACACCGATGTATGAGAATTTAAAAAGAGTGCATGAAGCTTTTCCTGATAAGAATATAATTTTCACTGAAGGTTGTGCCGAGAGTTTTAATGCCAGCCGGTATAATGCCTGGGTGCTGGGTGAAGAATATGGCCGCAGTATGATCAATGATTATAACAATGGTATGGTTGGTTTTACAGACTGGAATATTATCCTCGATGAAACAGGCGGACCTAATCATGTGCAGAATTTTTGTTTTGCACCGGTACATGGTGATACAAAAACCGGTCAGCTGATCTATACCAATGCCTATTATTATATCGGGCATTTTTCCAAGTTCATACAGCCGGGTGCCAAACGCATCAGTGCTGCTGCCAGCCGCAGCCAGTTGCTGACTACTGCTTTCCGGAATGAAGACGGAAAGACGGTGGTGATCGTAATGAACCAGGGTAATCAATCATTCCCTTATTATTTGTGGATCAATGGCAAGGCCGCCGAAGTACAAGCAAGACCGCATTCCATCGCTACATTAATATTCTGATCTAATGCCCATTCATAAAAATAAGAACAGTATTAATAGCAAGTGGATAATAGTAATGTATCCGCTTGTTGTTCTTTTCTTTTTAGCCTGTGGTAACAAAGAAAGCCCGGCTCCACCACCGGTTGTGGTAAAGAACCCGGTGTTCACCACTGCCACGGTGAATGATATTTCATTAGAGAACCTTGTGTATGATGTAAACCTGCAACCCGCTGTGAAGATCAGTTTTACAGAGCCATTGAAACAAAGCAGTGTGGCTGCTGCTGTGACCGTAGCCGATATGAATGGAGTAGCAGTGACAGTGAACACATCACTACAGAATGATGATAAGACCATACTTATTCAACCTGCGGCAGCACTTGGTTATTTGAAAAAATATGCTGTTCGGGTTAGTACATCTTTACAGTCTTCTTCTGGTGGCAGGTTGCAATCAGAGGTTAGTAAGAATTTTGTTACACGGATTGATTCTTCCCGGAAATTTCCTCTCCTTACAGATAATGCATTGTTAGACCTGGTGCAGCAACAAACCTTTAAATACTTCTGGGATTTTGGTCACCCTGTCAGTGGTTTGGGAAGAGAAAGAAATACATCCGGGGATATTGTTACCAGTGGCGGCTCCGGTTTTGGTATCATGACGATCCCGGTTGCCATCAATAGAAACTTCATAACAAGGGCCCAGGGCCTGGCAAGGATGCAGACCATTGTTGCCTTTTTAAAAAATACTGCGGTAAAAGTAAAGGGAGCATTCCCGCACTGGCTGAATGGAAGCACAGGAGCTATTATTCCTTTCAGTGCTAATGATAATGGCGCTGACCTGGTGGAAACATCCTACCTGATGATGGGCTTATTGACAGCAAGACAATATTTCAATGGAGCTGATGCAGCAGAGACAACCCTGCGTACGGATATCAATACTTTATATAATAATGTAGAATGGGATTGGTTCCGGCAGGGAAACCAGAATGTACTGTACTGGCATTATAGCCCTGACCGCGGATGGGTGATGAATTTACCCATCAGGGGATGGAACGAATGCCTGATCACCTATGTGCTGGCGGCAGCTTCCACCACGCATGGTATCCCGGCTGCTGTATATACCAATGGTTGGGCTGGTAATGGCAGTACGAACGGCTTTATTAACGGCAATACTTATTACACCCATCAACTGCCGCTGGGAACAGCATTTGGCGGCCCCCTGTTCTTTGCGCATTATTCCTTTATGGGCATTAACCCCAACGGGTTAACAGATGCGTATGCCAATTACGAAGTGCAAACCAGGAACCACTCACTGATCAACTATAAACACTCCATCGCAAATCCCCGGTCCTGGTATGGATACAGTGATTCAGTATGGGGATTAACGGCCAGTGATATTTCCGGAGGCTATACAGCCAGTTCACCCACGAATGATATTGGTGTGATTGCCCCTACGGCTGCCATTTCATCCATACCATATACTCCTGCTGAATCCATGAAGGCATTGAAATTCTTTTATTATGTGCTGGGCGATAAGCTCTGGAAGGAATATGGGTTTGTGGATGCCTTTTCATTGAAAGATCAATGGTTTGCCAGTTCATTTTTAGCGATTGACCAGGGACCCATGGTAGTGATGATCGAGAATTACAGAACAGGCTTGTTATGGAACCTGTTTACCAGTTGTCCCGAAGTGAAAGCAGGTATGCTATCGCTTGGGTTCAGTGCTCCTTATTTATAAAAAAGGATTTTATGAAACGAATAACCAACTGCCTTTTCATACTGGCTTTGTTTTTTTCCGTAAGTCTTGTTGCTCAAAAAAATAAACCGGGACCTGCTGTATTCGATCCAACGGCAAGGCCCAAAAACCTCTCTGATTCTGCATTGCTAGACCTGGTGCAAAAACAAACCTTTCGCTATTTCTGGGATTTTGCGCATCCTGTAAGTGGATTGGCAAGAGAAAGGAGCAACAGCAATTTTGGGTATGGACATGAAACCGTTACTACAGGAGGAACCGGGTTTGGCATTATGAGTGTGATCGTGGCCGTAGAAAGAAAATGGATCAGCAGGGATACTGCGGCAAAGTTTATGCTGAAGATGGTCAACTTCCTATTAAAGGCAGAAAGTTATCATGGTGTGTTCCCGCATTGGATGGATGGTGCAACCGGTAAAACAATTCCTTTCAGTCGTAAAGATGATGGTGCCGATCTCGTGGAGAGTTCTTATTTATTCCAGGGCTTGCTTTGTGCCCGTCAATATTTTAATGGCGATAACAGAACAGAAAGAGAATTACGCAACCGTATTAACTGGATGTGGCCGGATATTGAATGGAACTGGTTTACCCAGGGACAGGAAGTATTGTACTGGCACTGGAGCCCCAATAATGGATGGGCCATGAATTTCCCGGTGCGTGGATTTAACGAATGCCTGATCATGTATATCCTGGCTGCCTCTTCTCCCAATGAGAAATACCAGGTTTCTTCTTCTGTCTATCACCGCGGCTGGGCACAAAGTGATTTTTTTAAAAACGGGAAAGAATATTATGGTATCAAACTACCACTGGGGTTTGATTATGGCGGCCCGCTGTTCTTTTCACAATATTCTTTCCTGGGTTTAGACCCGAGAGGATTAAAAGACCGCTATGCTAATTATTGGGAACAAAACCTCAATCATACACTGATCAACAGGGAGCATTGCATCCGCAACCCTAATAAGTTTAAAGG
>CALRSN020000086.1:0-7695 GCA_943370865.1 Bordetella parapertussis | reverse complement strand
AAAAAGATCTTTCGAGTGTGATACCAATAACGATTAATTCATTTTGTTTAAACGAATTGCCTGTAATAGGGCTACCAAAACGATCATAGAACCGTTTTCTTACTTTCAGGTAACTATCCTCTTCTTTATAGGCACCGCTGGCACTGATACCTTCGGCCTGCCAGAAGAAATACAAACGGCCCGTTCCTTTTGTACTTATCTCTACGTTTGTACCACCCAATGCCTTCATATCACCTCTCCATTGGCCACCATCTACTTTAGCTATAGTTTTTCCATTCACTTTGATCTCAGCCGTAGCATCCGAGTTGTTAGCACTTCTTGCTAATTTACCCAGGGCCAGGAATGCAAAAGCCCGTTCCTGTGTGCTTAACCACTGTCTAGTTTTCAGTTTATTGCTGACATGCTGTGCCATTACAGGTATCTGTTTATTTCCGGGGTCAGCATCGATCAATGCATTCAACGCAATGGATTCATCCCTTACATCAGAGTAATAGCTGCCTCCTGTCTGTGGCACTGATTCTTCGCCCGCAAAAGAAGACGGCAACATAGCTGTGAATGATTTTTTATCCCCAGCGGTTGCATAGGCCGCAGATAAAAGATAACGGCTATCCAGGGCCAGTAATGCGGGGTTAGCTTTGTAATAGTTCATAGAAGGCACATTACTGTGATTGGCTAAGGCCAGCACATATAATCCATAGGCTACTTCTTTCGGCGCTATCTTTTTATTCTGTGTACGATTATAATAATAAGTGATCGTCTCTTTATTCTTTAACCGGTTATTGATATAGGTGAGCATGGTTTCTATTAAACTATTGTCCACATCAAAGCCGGCTTTCCTTGCTTCCAGTAAGAAATGAGCTGAATAGATGGTAGCCCACCAGTCTTCCCGGCCTTCACCATCCCATAAAGTAACAGCCCCGTTATACAATTGCCGCATTTTGATCTTCCGGATCGCTTCTATAATATTTGTATTGGCATTCACCTTGTTCTGTTTATTCAGCTGCATGAGATCAGCCATATCTCCATAATACAATTGCGGGAAAGCGGCAGAAACGGTTTGTTCTGTACATCCGTAAGGATATTGAACGAGGTAACGTAAATGATCGCCCAGCTCCAGTGCCGGTGAACGGCTTACTACTAAACTGTAGTCACTACTGCCGGGCATAAAATCACTTAACCCGATATTTATTTTTTGAGATCCCCCTCCCGCTATTGAACCGCTGCCGGTTACTTTCTGCAACGTAGATGGCGGACGAACGGAGATATCTGTAGCATCAGTAAATTTTTCGCCTAGTCCATTCACGGTAACGGTCACTTTCGCCACACCGATGGATGGATTCGCCACCACACTAAATACAGCCCTCCCTTCACTTTTTGCATTCAGTGCAACAGTTTGGCTGCTGCCGCCTACCACTTTTACAGCACCATCGGTATTGATCGTTGCCGTAACGCTGGCGGACTTATCAGTTGTATTACTTAATGTGACAGGAACATTGACCGTATCACCAGGGCTTAAGAATCTTGGTAAGGCAGTACTGATCACAATCGGGTCGGCCACCGTCATAGTGTTTTCTCCGCCACCAAAACTTTGGCCTTTGTAAGAAACAGCCATTAGCCGTAACTCACCACTGAACTGGGGAATATCAAATTCAAATTCTGCTTCACCGCTTCCATTGGCTTTCTTGATACCACTCCAGTAACTAACAACTTTTACCCGCTTCGCAGGCATCGGGTTCACTCTTTTTTCCATACTCAGTTCACCATCACCACCCGTGCTGCTCAGTTTGGCTCTTACTTCTGCAAACAATAAAGGATAGAGGTCATACGCCATTACCTGCAGGGCTTTTTTCTGGTAGAAATAATTATACGGATCGGGTGTTTTAAAATCACTAACCTGTAATACTCCATTATCCACTGCGGCCAAAGTAACATAACTGCCCGGTGCAGCCTTCACTTTTACTTTCTGGTGAGTACGGGAGCGAACCGATTTTGAAGCCACAATTTCAACAGGAATCTTCCTGCTCTTCTCCTCCACTTTCACACTCTGGAAACCATGGGCCACGATTAATGGAATATCGGAAACCTCATGCGGTTTGATAAGCGTAGCGGTGATATATGCATTTGGAACATGATCACCGGACAATTTCAGATCAAGACTGGCAGTCCTGTTGCTCACTTCCACATACTGGTAAGATACTACATGATCCGTCTCCACTGTTACCAGCATCTTACCACTAAATGGTGTCTTGAACAATGCTTTAACATTCTCTCCGGTGAAATACGATTTCTTATCCAGCTCAATCTCAATATTGCCTTCATTGTTCACTTCAAAAGAACTGTTATCGCCGCCCCAGCTGCCATAACTGTAAAAGCTTTTGCTTACATAACTGTTAGCACCGGGACGATAGATCCTGATCTCGTAATCACCGGGTGATCTTGGCACATAAGAATAAACGGTATTAGCACCAATTGACTGCTGGCTCTCGATCATCAGTTTATCTTCCTTCTGTGATTCGTACCGGAAATAACTGCCGCTTTTAGTAAGCACTGTTCTGTATTCATGTTTGATCACTTCAATTCTTGCTATTCCACTGGCGGCATTACCATCCTTGTTGACGGCAGTAAGTTGAAACTTCACCGCCTGGTTCAGCGGGTAGTAATAGAACCAATCCCGTTTCACTCCAAACAAAACATCCTGTGTGAATACATCAACAGAAGCAGCACGGCTAACAGGTCTCCCGGTTTCATCAAATACGGTGGTATAAAAATTGGTTTGCAGCACACCTGTATTAGCATAGGTGGCAGGCACTTCATATACTTCAGTGGCATTACCCTGTTCATCTGTTTTTCCTTCTTTCACCACTTTATCAAAGAAACTGTTCTGGTTGGCCAGGCTGAAATCGTAATCAGCAAATTTCTCAGGGGAAAAATATTTTTGCTTTACCTGTATCTCTGTTTCGTAATTCCGGTTGGCGGCAGGCGGGCCAAAGAAGTTGACCGCATTCACAGAGAGATTCGCCGATTCACCAGGGCGGAGAAAAGCTTTATCCAGTTTTGTACTGACCCGGATACGATCCGGTACAAATTCCTCGATCGAAAAATTCTTGGCTGCCAGCAATACGTCATTGGAAGTATAGACCTCTAATGTATAACTACCGGTAATGGCTGATGTGGCAATATCAATACTTCCTTCCACGGAGCCCTCTTCATTCAGGCTTTTCCGGAATGATTTCAGCTCCTTACCGTTCGGCATCAGGAATTTCATTTTTAACGGAATATCTCCCGGTGTTTTCCAGTCACGGTCACGGATAACAACAGAAAAATTCACTTTCTCCCCGGGACGGTATATATCTCTTTCTGCATAGACAAATGCATCCAGTCCGCTGGGATTATTTCGCTTACCCCCCACTTCAAATCTTGAGGTATTTACTCTTGTATTACTAAAGGGCAGGTAGTTAAAATCATCAGCTGTCTTGGCAATGATCATGGCGGGTTTAAAGCCGTTGAACTCTTTTTTACTGTAAGCAATTTCTGCTACTCCATCTCCATTAGTTGCCCCTGTGCCAATCAGCTGGTTATTGTTAGAATAAACAGATACATTCACACCGTTTACCGGGTCTGCAGTTTTTAATGAATTAGTGAATACATAAATTTTATCCTGGCCTTCTTTGGCGATCAGGCCCAGGTCAGATAAAGAGATATAACGGCTGTCTTTTACCCAGTAATCTTCAGTTGAACGAATAACGATATGATACACGCCTTTAAAATCAGGCAGACGGTCTTCAAACTGTGAAAAATTCAGTAAGCGGCCTGCCCCACTTTTGGGCAATGACCGGGTATCAATTTCCTTTTCATAGATCACATCCCCCAGCATAGCGTTTCCGCCATAATCATCGTAGTAATCACCTTCATACTCGCCATCATAACTGGCATAGCTGGCTGATCTTGATTCCTGCGGGTAATAGCCATAACGTTGCGCCATCAGCAGGTTATTCTCATAAATTTTGGAGATGATCAGTTTCACCTTTGGTACATTGGTCAGTTTTACTTCAATATTCTTACTGCCTTTTTTAGACAAATAGACAGCCTTGCTATTGGTGAAATTGATGTTCGCCTCCAGTTGCCCGAAAGCAACGCTCCCACTATAATCTTCTTTCAAAATGCCTCCAATTTTGCCCCGGAGGTTTTTGGCAATATTCAATGCATAACTTTTCTCCACATCAAACTTATCACTGCGAAGGAGGAAACCATTCTCCGTCAGTTCAACCGTGTAGGTCAGGTCCGGGTCAAATTTCACAAAAGCCTTCAGGCTTTCATTGCCCAGTTGCTGGCTGGTAGACACCCGGACAACCCCTTCCGTACCGTCATGCTCTGCTTCTACATTTTGAATGGTGAGTACATACGGCGAAGGAATAGATAAAGAAGCCCTGATCGCTTCTGCCGTAGCATTCCTGCCCGATTCGGGTTTCAGTCCTTTGTCAATACTGATCTTTGCATCAAGGTCTTTGTCTTCCTGCTTCAGGCCGCTAAGGCGAAGCGATATTTTATTATCGGGTGACTGGGTTACGGCCGTATAATCAACTTTCTTTCCTTCCACTTCAATGGTCAGCTTGCCTTTCAGTTCTTCCGGGTTGATGCGGTAATTAAAGAAAAGGTCAACCTGTGGCACGGCGGAAGTACTGGTCTCTCCGATCCAGGTGATTTGTGAATTATCCAGGGTAAGATCAGGCGTATGAAAACTGATATCATCCCCGCCTGAGATGGTGTTGTATTTACTAAATTTTAATACTGCTTTACCCACTGACGCTTTATATGTAGTGGCCGGGTTCAACGGCTGTGAAGGAGAAAACACCAGCTGATCAGGGCTTTCCCAGCGAAATTTACCGGGTATCGCAGGTTCAAAAGAAATATAGTCAGTAGAATCCCATGCATTGAGCATAGAATCTTTCACCAGCGATTGACTGAACCGAAAGGTAAGATTCCCGAGCTGGGGTACTTCGCCTTTTGCATTAGTATAAGAAAGACTAACGGCATTTTTGTTACAGGCAGATAAAAAAACAGCAACCACAAGCGTAGTTGCAAGGAGGAGTTTAATGCGCATACAGGTTTGGTTAAATGGTCTGATTATTAAACGAGAAGTTAAAGAAATTTGATGAACCAAAAAATTTGGCCCTGTTTTCTTTTTACACAAAAAGAAAACTGAATTTAGTGTGGTTGAAACAGCTAAGGAGGAATATCTTTCGTGGGGCGGGACAGGTCTGAGATGTCCATACAGGTTGAAGGGAATTTGAACCGAAAGATAGTGAGCAGCCAAGTCGTTTTGCAAATAAAAGAATATAAATGTTTGTTAAGTGCATAAAAGCAGGTACAGAAACCGTAACCGTACGTAACTGATTAATAAGTGAAATTAAGTTTCCGCATAACTAAAAGAGGGGTGTTGAAGTTTTTTAAACGCCTGGGGATTTTCATCCTCAGTCTTCTCCTGCTTTTCTTTTTACTCAACTGGATCTTCCCATTACCCGACAAGATCGAATATTCCAGCATTATCACCGACAGTAAAGGTGAAGTGGTGAACGCCTACCTGACCAGCGACCAGAAATGGAGAATGAAAACAGAACTGGAAGAAATATCTCCTCTTTTGCGAAAGACGATCATTGCCAAAGAAGATAAGTATTTCTATTCCCATCCCGGTGTTAATCCTGTTGCCGTGGGCAGGGCTTTGTTCAAGAATATTTTCCGGATGAAAACTACGTCTGGTGCCAGCACCATCACCATGCAGGTAGCAAGAGCCATGGAACACCGGCCCCGGAATCTTTTAAGTAAGTTCATCGAAACATTCCGGGCTTTCCAGCTGGAATTGAAATATGATAAGGATGAGATACTGCAATTATACCTGAACCTTGTGCCCTACGGTGGCAACATTGAAGGGGTTAAATCTGCTTCCATCCTTTATTTTAAAAAGAACCCGGATCATTTATCGCTGGCAGAAATAACGGCACTGAGCATTATTCCCAACCGGCCATCTTCATTGGTGATCGGTAAAACTAATGACCGGATCGTGGAGGAAAGAAACCGGTGGTTGCAGAAGTTTGCTGAAGACAAGGTTTTTACAACCAAAGAAATTGAAGATGCGCTGGCAGAACCGCTCACGGCTACCCGGGGAACAGTACCTCACTATATCCCGCACCTGGCATATAAACTCAAACGACAAGGAAGTTCAATTATTAAAACCAATATTGAACTAAACACCCAACTGAAAACAGAAAAGATAGTAGAGGACTATGTCCGCAGCCAGCGGCTGAAAAATATCAAAAATGCAGCAGTCATCATCATCGATAACAAAACACATAAGGTGATCAGTTATCTCGGCTCCTCCAATTTCAACGATACCATTGATGGCGGCCAGGTGAATGGCGCAGCAGCTGTGCGGCAGCCTGGCAGTACGCTGAAACCGTTGCTTTATGCCCTGTGCTTTGATGAGGGCTTGATGACACCAAAATCCGTACTTACGGATGTGGCAGTGAATTATGAAGGCTATGCCCCGGAGAATTATGATGAGAAATTCAATGGCTATGTCACCGTAGAATATGCCCTCGAGCATTCTTTAAATATACCAGCAGTCAAATCGCTGAAATTACTGGGCCATGAAAAGCTGATCCAAAAATTGGGCAGTTGCAATTTCAAACAGATACAGAAAGACCAGCGAAAGCTCGGCTTATCGATGATATTGGGTGGTTGCGGTACTTCGCTGGAAGAATTAACTGGCCTGTTCTCTTCTTTTGCCAATAATGGTATTTATATCTCTCCCTCTTTTCTGCAAACTGATACTATCCTTAGAAAAACCACCGTCATCAGCCCGGCGGCGAATTATATGGTCAACGAGATATTATCCAAAGTGAACCGCCCGGATTTCCCGTTGAACTGGACAGCGACAGAAAGAATGCCCAAGATCGCCTGGAAAACCGGAACGAGTTATGGCCGCAGGGATGCCTGGAGCATTGGTTACAATAAAAACTATACGGTAGGTGTTTGGGTGGGAAATTTTTCCGGCGTGGGTGTGGCCGACCTGAGTGGTGCCAATATTGCAACACCTTTATTGTTCAAGATATTTAATACAATAGACTACGATAGCGATGAAGAATGGTTTACCCAGCCTAAAGATGCTGACATAAGACAGGTCTGCAGTGAAACCGGTTTACTGCCAGCTCCTCATTGCACTAACCTGGCCACTGATTACTTTATCCCTTTGATATCTTCCACCAAAACCTGCGACAACCGGCAGGAGATCATGATCAGCCCGGATGAAAAGATATCCTATTGTAAAAGCTGTGCTCCCGGAACCGGGTATAAAAAGAAATGGTTTAAAGTGATCGAACCCGATATGCAGGCCTGGATGGAAGAGAACCGGATTGTGTTTGAAAAGATACCACCCCATAACCCGGACTGTGAACTGATCTTTAAAGGCAATGCCCCTGTTATCAACTCACCGGTGAACGGAACCGAGTACCTGATCAGTAAAAAGAATAAAGAACCCTTACAATTGGTTTGCAAAACAGCCAATGATGTCAGCAAAGTTTACTGGTATATCAATAATAAATTCTACAAGAGCTGCAATGCCGGCGAAAAACAATTCTTTATTCCCGAGGAGGGTCCAGTAAAAATTTCCTGTACGGATGATAAAGGAAGAAACAGGGA
>CALRSN020000085.1:0-7699 GCA_943370865.1 Bordetella parapertussis | reverse complement strand
TTTCTCACTTACCGCATTCACTTTAAAAGTGAATTTACTTTTCAGTTCACCATTGCCTAATATCTTCACCCTGTCTGTCTGGCTGATGAGCCCATTGATATAAAGATTCTCCAGGGAAAATTCAGTGATGTTATATTTTTCAGCCAATTGTTCAACCTGTCCAAGGTTAAGTACAGTATATTCAACACGATGAGGATTACTGAATCCACGCTTGGGAACACGACGCTGAATAGGCATCTGTCCACCTTCGTGTGACATTTTGCTTTTATAACCGGTACGGGCCTGTGCACCTTTTGTACCTTTTGTGGATGTTCCGCCATGGCCGGAACCATCACCACGTCCAATTCTTTTTGTTTTGTGTGTTGCGCCTTTTGCAGGTCTTAATTCGTGCAGTTTCATTGCTTTTATTTTTTACTCAACGCCCCGAAAGCATTCGGGGCTCGCTTGTTATTGAATGATTGCAAATCGCTTATGCGAGTGCAGTTTATTTATACTTCTTCCACTTTCAACAGGTGAGTCACCTTGCGGATCATACCCAGGATTTGCGGGGTGGCTTCCACTTCTTTAGAGGAATTTGTCTTATTCAAACCCAAAGCCTGTATGGTCAGCTTCTGACGCTCAGGTCTGTCGATAGGACTTTTTACCAATGTTATTTTTATCTTTTTCATAATTCAATTCGTTTGAAGTCGGATTAACCGTTGAATACTTTCTTTAAACCAAGTGTACGGGTCTTAGCCACGCTGATCGGCTCACGCAATAAAGCCAATGCTTTGAAAGTTGCTTTTACCACGTTGTGCGGGTTAGCAGAGCCTAATGACTTGGCCAATACGTCTGTTACACCAGCAGCTTCCAGAACGGCACGCATAGAACCTCCTGCGATCACACCAGTACCATGAGCAGCTGGTTTGATCAATACTTTGGCAGCGCCTTCTTTCGCCCACTGGTCGTGAGGGATAGTTCCTTTCATTACCGGAACTTTGATGAGATTTTTCTTCGCATCTTCAATTCCTTTTGTAATGGCTTCCTGAACTTCTTTGGCTTTACCAAGACCATGACCAACCACACCATTCTCATTTCCTACCACCACGAGGGCAGAGAAACTGAAGGCACGGCCACCTTTTGTAGTTTTCACCACACGGTTAATGGCAACGACCTTATCTTTCAGTTCCAGGTCTCCGGCTTTAACTCTGTTTACGTTAAACTTTGACATTTATACTTGTAATTAAAAGTTTGAGTATTGTTTACTTAAAATTGAAGACCACCTTCTCTTGCTCCGTCAGCTACTGATTTCACACGACCATGATACAGGTAACCTCCACGATCAAAAGTCACATCCTTAATTCCTAACTCAGAAGCCTTGCGGGCAATTGCAGCGCCTACCAATTTACTTTTCTCCACTTTGGTCACTTTTTGCGCCGCAATATCCTTATCTCTTGATGAAGCAGCAGCCAGTGTTTCGCCTTTTGTATCATCGATCAGCTGGGCATACACATCAGCATTACTTCTGAATACAGACAAACGGGGCTTAGCTGTTGATCCGCTGATCTTCCTGCGGATGCGGTAGCGGATATTTTGTCTTCTTTGTGATTTAACTTTTGGGTTCATCGCTTTGTATTTACAATCCTGATTCTGCCAGGATCAAATTTTAGTTTAATTATTTACCAGCAGCTTTACCAGCTTTCTTACGTACCACTTCACCAACATAACGTACACCTTTTCCTTTGTAGGGTTCCGGCTTACGCAGGCTGCGCAATTTAGCGGCTACCTGGCCGATCAGTTGCTTATCGATACCTTCTAAAGTAATGATCGGGTTCTGGCCTTTCTCCTGGGCAGTAGCCACTTTCAATTCTTTAGGGATCTCGAAAATGATATTGTGCGAATAACCTAAAGCAAGATCAAGGATATTGCCCTGGTTAGCTGCTTTAAATCCCACACCGATCAGTTCCAGTTTTCTTTCAAAACCATCCGTTACACCTTTTACCATGTTTGATACCAGTGAACGGTACAAGCCATGTAAAGCACGGTGACGGATCTGGTCTGTTGGACGGGCAAAAGTGATATTACCATCTTTCACTTCTACTGTGATATCACGGTCGATAGCCTGTTTTAATTCACCTTTGGGTCCTTTTACAGTAACCACGTTGTCTTTTCCGACAGATATTGTCACACCACCGGGAGCGACTACTGGTTGTTTTCCTATACGAGACATAATTAGTTAATTTATCTTTTTATTTACTCGTTACTGACCGGTCAGCTTAGTATAGTTTCAGCTTAATGTATCAGCAACATTTCTTATTAATAAATGTAGCAAAGCACTTCACCACCTACATTCTGCACTTTTGCTTCTTTATCTGTCATCACTCCTTTTGAAGTTGACAGGATAGCAATACCCAAACCGCTTTTCACCCGACGGAAATCGGCAGGCCTTGAATACTGGCGCAGACCCGGACGGCTAACCCTTTCCATGCTCTGGATAGCGGGTTGCTTGGTGGAAGGATCATACTTCAAAGCGATCTTGATCACGCCTTGTTTGTTATCATCTTCAAATTTGTATTTCAGAATATAACCCTGGTTGTACAGGATCTCTGTCATACGCTTCTTCAGGTTAGATGCAGGGATATCCACTACACGGTGACCCGCCATTTGTGCATTACGGATTCTTGTCAGGAAATCTGCTATAGGATCTGTTACCATATTTTTGCCCTCCTACGTCCCGATAAAATCGGGATAATTGGATAGTTTAATTTTAAAATTTGTTTCTTACCAGCTTGCTTTTTTCAATCCTGGTATCTTTCCGTTCAGCGCCATGTCACGCAGTGCAACCCTGGAAATACCAAAGTAGCGTACATAACCTTTAGGACGACCGGTCAGCTGGCAGCGATTCTTCAAACGAACTTTGGAAGAATTCTTTGGCAGTTCATCGAGAGCCTTGAAATCGCCGGCCTTCTTCAGCTCTTCTCTTTTAGCTGCGAATTGGGCTACCATTCTCTCTCTTTTCCTTTGCCTGGCCTTTACTGATGTTTTAGCCATAATTGTTTATTCTTTTTAGTTTGAGTTATTTTTTGTTGCGTTTTTGAAAGGCATACCCAGCTCTTTCAGCAGTTCGTATGCTTCCTCATCGGTATTCGCTGTTGTAACGAAAGTGATATCAAGACCTGTGATCTTATTTACTTTATCGATATCGATCTCAGGGAAGATGATCTGTTCTGTTACACCCAGTGTATAGTTACCACGGCCGTCAAACGCTTTTTCATTCACACCTTTGAAGTCACGTACACGGGGTAATGCGACTGCAATCAGGCGATCCAGGAATTCATACATTTTCACTCCACGCAGTGTAACCCTTGCCCCAATCGGCATATTCTTACGCAACTTGAAGTTGGAGATATCTTTCTTGGAAAAAGTAGCTACTGCTTTCTGACCGGTGATGGTGGTCAGTTCATCCAGTGCGATGTCTACCAGTTTTTTGTCGGTTACAGCACCATTCACACCACGGTTCACACAGATCTTTTCCAGTTTGGGAGCCTGCATTACAGAATCGTAGCTGAATTTTTTTACCAGGGCAGGTACAACATCTGTTTTGTACTTGTCTGCCAGTCTTGGGGTATAAGTTTTAGTACTCATTATTTTTTACCTCCTGGAGTTTTTTTAGTTTTAAAAACTCTTTCTGTCTTACCATCTTTTCTCACTCTTGTCACTTTCGCACCTGCTTTCTGCGCAGCATCCCAAAGCATTACATTACTGATATGGATCGGAGCTTCCTTCTTGATGATACCACCTTTGGTATTTTGTGCAGAAGGTTTTGTATGCTTGGTAATGATGTTCACACCTTCCACGATCACTTTTGCTTCATCCACCAATACTTCCTTTACTGTGCGGGGTTTATCCAGGGCTTTGTCGTCGCCGGCAATCACCACCACACTGTCTCCTTTCCGGATATTGTACTTGGGTTTAAATCTTGCTTTCATTTTTATCTATCGTTAATGGGTTTACACCCTTTTAAATCAATTATAATACTTCCGGTGCCAGTGAAATGATCTTCATATATCCTTTATCACGCAGCTCTCTTGCTACTGGTCCGAAGATACGTGTACCACGGGGCTCATCAGACTGGTTGAGTAACACTACGGCATTGTCATCAAAACGGATATAAGAACCATCTTTCCGACGCAGTTTGTTAGTGGTGCGAACAATAACTGCTTTGGCAACCGTACCTTTTTTGATACCGCCTGCAGGCAAAGCGTCTTTAACTGTCACAACGATCTTGTCGCCAATCCTGGCATAACGTTGTCCGCTGTTGCCGAGTACACGGATACAAAGCACCTCTTTGGCACCGCTGTTGTCCGCTACGTTTAACCGGCTTTCTTGCTGAATCATCTTTTTAAGCTTTGAGCCCTTTTCATTTCCGATCCGGGCAGTTAATACTTTTTTTTCTCAGAGGCTGCAGCTGACTACTGCAGCATAAAAGTTATTTCACTTTTTCCACCACTTCCACCAGTCTCCAGCGTTTTGTTTTGCTCAGCGGACGGGTTTCCATGATCTTCACCACATCACCAATGCTGCACTCATTTTTGTCATCATGCGCATGGAACTTCGTGGTCTTTTTCAAGAACTTACCATAGATAGGGTGTTTTACTTTTCTTTCCACCGCAACAGTAATGGTCTTGGCCATTTTATTGCTGGTTACCACACCTATCCTTGTTTTTCTTAAATTTCTTTCGGTCATTGTTATTTGTTTTGATCAGTGATGAACTGATGTTATGCTCCCAGTTGTCTGTTCTTTAATTCAGTTTGCAAACGGGCAATATCCTTGCGCAGTCCGCGGATGGTCATCGGGTTCTCCAGCGGAGAGATAGCATGAGCGAACTCCAGCTTTTTCAGACGTTGTTTGTCTTCGTCCAGGCGGATCTTAAGATCCTGCTCATTCATCCCGTGAATACTCTTTACAAAATCAGCTTTCTTTGACATCGCTTTACGATTATTGATTAATTATTACGCTGTAACTAAATCACGGCGTACCATAAACTTTGTTTTGATTGGCAGCTTACCAGCGGCCAGTGCCAGTGATGCACGGGCTACCTGCTCACTCACGCCATCCACTTCAAATAAGATACGACCAGGTTTTACCACGGCAGCCCAGAATTCCAGGTTACCTTTACCTTTACCCATTCTTACCTCTGCTGGCTTACGGGTGATCGGCTTATCGGGGAATATGCGGATCCACACATTACCTTCTCTTTTCATTTCACGGGTCAGCGCCTGACGGGCCGCTTCAATCTGGCGGTCTGTGATCCAGTGCTGATCCAATGCTTTCAAAGCATAAGAACCGAATGCAATGGTTGTACCTCTTTTGGCATCGCCTTTCATGCGACCCTTCTGCATCTTCCGGTGTTTCGATCTTTTCGGTTGTAACATTGTATATAATTTCTAGTTACTTGATTCTTGTTTGTAAAAATTAGTTTCTCCTGTTATCTCCGCCACGGCCACCACCGCCTCTTCTGTCGCCACCACCTCTCCGGTCATCACGGCGATCACCTCCACCTCTTCTGTCATCACGACGGTCACCACCTACTCCACCACCTTCATTTTTACCACCACCAGCGATGATGTTTGGATTCAGGTCTCTCTTCGCTAATACTTCACCTTTACAGATCCATACTTTGATACCGATCTTACCGTATACTGTTTGTGCAAATACGTTGGCATAATCAATATCCATACGGAACGTATGCAGGGGCACACGGCCTTGTTTGAATTCTTCGCTACGGGCAATCTCTGCACCGGCCAGACGACCACTCAGTTTGATCTTGATACCTTCAGCACCCATACGGAGAGCAGAAGCAATCGCCATCTTGGTGGCACGTTTGAAGTTGATACGGTTTTCGATCTGGCGTGCAATAGTATCACCAACGATCATGGCATCCAGTTCAGGACGACGGATCTCCAGGATATTGATCTGCACATCATCTTTACCAGTCAGTTTCTTCAACTCTTCTTTAATACGATCAACCTCGCCACCACCTTTACCAATGATGATACCCGGCTTAGACGTGTGAATCGTGATGATCAGTTTACCAAGGGTTCTCTCAATAACGATCTTAGAGATACCGCCTTTATTGATACGGGCATTCAGGTAAGTTCTGATCTTATGATCCTCGATCAGTTTGCCAGCATAATCTTTTTTGCTGCCATACCAGTTAGATTCCCATCCACGGATGATGCCTAAACGGTTACCAATCGGATTTGCTTTTTGACCCATGTTTATTCAGGTTATTCGTTAATACGTTTAATTTTTAGATTCTTTAGTGTCCACGATCACAGTAACATGGTTGCTGCGTTTACGAACACGGTACCCACGGCCTTGCGGAGCCGGACGCATACGCTTCAATGTTCTTGCACCGTCAACAAAAATGGTTTTTACCACCAGCTGGCTTTCATCACCACCTTCGTTCTTCTGCTTCCAGTTGCTGATAGCACTCAGCACCAGTTTGCGCAGGGGAACTGCAGGATGCTTGGGGTTATGCTCCAGCTCAGCCAATACCTTTTCTACTTTCTGACCACGGATCAGGTCAGCGAGCAAACGCATTTTGCGGGGTGAAGTCGGATAATTTCTCAGTTTAGCTACTGCTTCCATTGTAATTAGTTTCTAGATTAACCTTCTTTTTTAGAGTGTCCTTTGAACTGGCGGGTAGGTGCAAATTCACCTAACTTATGACCTACCATGAATTCCGTTACATACACCGGGATGAACTTGTTGCCATTGTGCACAGCAAAAGTGTGACCCACGAAATCAGGTGAAATGGTAGAGCGGCGGCTCCAGGTCTTGATAACACCCTTTTTGTTTTTGCCTTCATTCATAGACATCACCTTTTTTTCGAGGTGTGTTGCTATATAAGGACCTTTTTTAATCGAACGAGCCATGATTTATGTCGTTGTATTATTAATGAGTTTTTTACTTCGCTATTTTGCTTCCGTTCTTACGCTGGATGATCATCTTGTCGCTTCCTTTACCCCTGGTCCTTGTTTTCAGACCTCTTGAATATTGGCCGTTCCTGCTACGAGGCTGACCACCTGAAGCTTTACCTTCACCACCACCCATCGGGTGATCTACAGGGTTCATCGCCACACCACGGTTTCTTGGTTTGATACCTTTCCACCTGTTACGACCGGCTTTACCCATACTTTGCAGGAAGTGATCACTATTGCTTACCACACCAACGGTAGCCCAGCAATTGATCAATACTTTTCTCAATTCACCAGAAGGCATTTTGAGGATCGCATATTTTTCTTCTTTGTTGGTCAGCTGTGCAGAAGAACCTGCACTTCTTGCTAATTTACCACCCTGGCCAGGTTGCATTTCAATGTTGTGCACATTAGTACCTAATGGCATATTTTTCATTGATAAAGCATTACCTACTTCAGGAGCCACATCCACACCACTGATGATCTTTGTACCTACTTCCAGTCCCTGGGGAGCAATGATGTAGCGCTTTTCACCATCTGTATATTCAACTAATGCGATGAAAGAGGTACGGTTGGGATCGTACTCGATCGTTTTCACAGTAGCTTCAATGTTCACTTTATTTCTTTTGAAGTCGATGATACGGTACTTCTTCTTGTGACCACCACCCCTGTATCTCATAGATAAGTGACCAGAAGAGTTACGACCACCGGTTCTTTTCTTGGGTTCTACCAATGA
>CALRSN020000084.1:0-7735 GCA_943370865.1 Bordetella parapertussis | reverse complement strand
AGTTGATCTTATCCCCAAGTTCTTTATAGCGCTGAATATACTGGTGAATGATCCCTGCAAGCAGGTCTTCTTTTCCCGGGAAATGATAATGGACAGCGGCGTTTTTAATATCCAGCTCTTTAGAGATATCTGCATAGCTGAAAGCATTGTACCCGTACACCTGTATCAGTTCGGTGCCTAATCGTAGAATTTCTTCTTTTGTATCGGTTGGCCTTACCGTCATTTTTCAAATATAAGAAATACTTACTACTTAGTAAGTAGCTTTTTAAGCAGTACTTAATACGTAAAAGGACCAACGGGTATTACGAGAAAATAGGGTTAACCCTTATGTGTTCATTATAAATCTGTTAAGGTTGTAGTATCAAATAGTACAGCACATTGGGATATTGTCCTATTTTTTGCAGGGGGAGGCTGTACGTACTTTGACCTATGAAATTCCAATACCAGTGAAACTAACCAAAAGACATTAATCCTTTGAAAACCCGATGATCCAATCCTGAGAAAACCAAACCAATCCTTTTGAAAAGCCCGTTTATCCGATCCTTTGAAAAAGCCAGGCCTTGAAAAACCCGATGATCCCAATCCTTTGAAAACCGCCAAAACAGTACCTTATGGAAAAGCAAACAGATCTTGCTGCGGATGATACCGTCCAAGGAACTTCTTTGCAGCAACTTGTCAGTACCCTGGTTAACAGTTCCCTGCCTGCTGCCATTCACAATAAAACCATTGTTATGAATGAAGTTGGGCAGGGGGTTGTACTGGGAGTTGAAAAGGTTAAGGTAATTCCTATTCTGAAAGAATTGCTGGATACAGTGATCATGAATTCCCGCCATGGTGAAATTCATATTACAGCAGAGCGATACCATGGTATCGTTGTCCTGCAGATACAGGAAAGGAATAATTACAACGGATATGCACTGGCATTCAGCGTCAGTTCCATCGAACCCGAAGCTGTTGAAATTGGCGGACATATTGCCATTAAAGATCCGAGAGCAAGAGTGGCTACCATCTCTTTTACCTTTCCTGATCTCGCAGCATAACTTATTTGTTCGAAAGAAAAAGCCCCTGCAGTTGCTGAAGGGGCTTTTGTATAAATAAACTAACAAGTATTAATACCTGTAATGTTCTGCTTTGAACGGACCTTCTTTACTGATGCCGAGATATTCAGCCTGTGCAGTAGTCAGTTCATCCAGTTCAACACCAATCTTAGCTAGGTGCAAACGGGCCACTTTCTCATCCAGGTGCTTAGGCAGCACATAAACTTTGTTCTCATAGTTCTTGTGGTTCAGCCACAGTTCTATTTGAGCCAGTGTCTGGTTAGAGAAAGAGTTACTCATTACAAAGGAGGGGTGACCGGTAGCACAACCCAGGTTCACTAAACGACCTTCGGCAAGGATGATAATGTCTTTACCATCCACATTATAAATATCAACCTGTGGTTTAATGGTATCTTTTGTATGACCATAATTCTGATTCAGCCAGGCAATATCGATCTCGATATCAAAGTGGCCAATATTACAAACGATGGCTTTATCTTTCATCAGCTTGAAATGATCACCACGGATCAGGTCACGACAACCGCTCGCTGTAACAACAATATCAGCTTCTTTTACTGCATCGATCATTTTCTTTACTTCAAAACCATCCATTGCAGCTTGTAATGCACAGATCGGGTCGATCTCGGTAACGATCACACGGCAGCCGGCTCCTGCTAAAGAAGCAGCTGAACCTTTACCCACATCACCATAACCGCCAACAACGGCAATCTTGCCAGCCAGCATTACGTCAGTAGCACGACGTATAGAATCAACTAATGATTCTTTACAACCGTATTTATTATCGAATTTAGATTTTGTAACTGAATCATTCACATTGATAGCAGGCATTGGTAAAGTACCTTTTGCCACTCTCTCATATAAGCGGTGAACACCGGTAGTTGTTTCTTCAGAGATACCTTTTACATGCTGTATTAATTCAGGGTAAGTATCCAGTACCATGTTGGTCAGGTCACCACCATCGTCAAGGATCATGTTCAAAGGTTTGTCTTTACCACCGAAGAATAAGGTTTGTTCAATACACCAGTCAGCTTCTTCCTGAGTTTGTCCTTTCCAGGCAAATACACCGATACCGGCAGCAGCAATAGCAGCCGCAGCATGATCCTGGGTAGAGAAGATATTGCAGGAACTCCATTTTACTTCAGCACCCAGTGCAGTTAATGTTTCGATCAGAACGGCAGTCTGGATGGTCATATGCAAACAACCAGCTACTCTTGCACCTTTTAAGGGTTGAGAAGGTCCGTATTCTTTACGGATAGACATCAGGCCGGGCATTTCTGCTTCGGCTAAACGAATTTCTTTGCGCCCCCATTCAGCAAGGCTGATATCGGCCACTTTGTAGGGAAGGCTAAAGTCAATGGATTTAGTTACTGTTGACATGTTTATGTTTTTAGAGGACAAAAATAGTGTTATAGAATTTTATTCTAAGGAATTGTGTAAATTTGGGGGAATCTCCTTTAAAAGTATTATTAAAAGTTGAAAACCCTTTTTACTGATGGCAAAAGCTACTAAAACAGAAAAAACAGCTGTTACCGATATTGTACTGGATGCTAAAGACATGGCCATACTGAACCTGCTGCAGCAAAATGCAAGGATGACGGTAAAGGAAATTGCTGAGAAGATACACCTGAGTACCACCCCGGTTCATGAACGTATCAAGCGGATGGAAACAAGCGGGGTGATAAAACAGTATGCAACACTAGTAGATCATGCCAAGGTAAAGAAAAGCCTGATCGCTATTTGCTATGTATCACTGAAAGAGCATAATAAGACGGCAGGAACCAAGTTTGTAAAAGCCATCCAGTTGATGCCCGATGTGGTGGAGTGTTATACTATATCTGGTGAATTTGATTTTATGCTCAAAGTAATGTGCGAGGATATGAATGCTTACCATGATTTTCATGTGAATAAATTGAGCCAGATCGAAAATATGGGGCATGTGCAAAGCATCTTTGTCATGGGAATTATTAAACAAACACACCAGTTGGTATTTGGCTGATTGATTGGAGTGATTGCCGGGTAAAAAAAGAAGAGTAACTTCAGTATAAGTAAAATGGAATAAAAATGTACACATACGATACTTTATCCGAAGCAGTGAATGACCTGAAAAAACGAGGCTTTGATCTTGATTTCAATTTGGAGGAAAATTGCCTGGTATGCCATCCCCATAAACTGAATATAAGCGATTTTGAGATCGTGGAAGTGCACCGCTTTGAGGGGAATACAGATCCTGCAGATGAAGCCGTGGTCTACGCCATTGAATCAGCGAACGGCCTTAAAGGAGTATTGGTAAATGGCTATGGCATTTCCGCCCAGGCAATGGGTTCAGATATGGCCATGAAATTGCAGATAAACCGTTCCTGATCAAACTGGTTTCAGCAATATGAAAAATACACAGCTACTTTTAGGGATAATTGTTTTTTTCTTTTTGCCACATCAACTGTTGGCACAAAAGGATAGCATCCGCTTGTTATGCCCATTGCAGGAAGCGGTCGTGGTGCCTCCGCCTAAAAACGCAATCCAATATGATCCGCCTGATCTTTGTATTGTTCTCACCAGTTTGCCCGACAGTATTGTAAAATCCGTGGCGAATGCAAGAGTAACGAATGTGGAAATTGATGAGGAGGGTAAGTATGGCATTGTAATATTTTCAAAGATCAATAACAAGGATTATTATTTCTGGTACACGGGTTTGAATAAAACGATAGTTTCAAAAAATACACTGGTAAAAGCAGGGCAGGCTATCGGTTTTATTGAACCCGGCGGCAGAGTGGAAATGCTGATGTACCAGTTTGAAACGCAACTTGATCCTTCCAAATACCTGGATTGTAAAAATGTATTGAAAAACGAGTAGGAAAGCTTACAATTTCTTCTCCATCACATAATCATCCATTACATAGCCGTTACCAATATCAAAGTCGAATTCTTTGATGACAGTAAAACCATTCTTTGCATAAAAGTGTTGGGCATTGTTACGCCGGTTTACCTGTAATTGCAGTGCTTTGGCTCCAAGCGGTTTTATTTCGCTTATAATATGCTCAATGATATAACTGCCGGTGCCTTTTCCCTGCTGGGATGGCAGCACATAGAGTTTATGTAATTTGAAAATGGCCGGACTTATTTCCTGGTAAGAAGCAAAGCCCACCGGCTCTTTATTCTCATAAATAAAAATAAACCGGGCTCCGTCCCCGATCTGTTTTTCTAATGATGCTTCGCTGTACATCATGTCCAGCATATAATCAATCTGCTCAGCAGATATCATCGAAGCATAGGTTTGCGGCCATACTTTAAAGGCCAGTTCACGGATCAGGGGAATATCGTTAACTGAAGCTTTTTGTATCTCAAACACTGGTTGTTTTATTTTGATCTTTAAACATTAGCCGTGACAGGTTGCGGTGTTGCTTTGTCAGGTTGCGGCTGAGCACCAAAGCTACAATTAATGATACAATTGCACCCCCCAGTAATAATAATTCGCTTACGTTTTGCCCTACCAGCGAGTATTGATTAATGAATAAAAAGAAATCATACAAGCCGTGGAAGAAAACAGCAGCACCAACACCAACTATCATCAGCCACAGGCTTCTGGCCGAATCAAATTTGGCTTTACCCACAAAATAGCCCATGATGATACCAAAAGTGGCATGTGCGGGAACGCTGAGGAACATCCTTTGAAAAGCAACTTGGTAACCCATGCCCAGTTCGGCATACCTGGTGACATATAAAATATTTTCCACGGTGGCAAAACCCATACTCACCATCAGGCTGTAGACAATACCATCCAATGGCTCGTCAAAACTTTTTTGGCGGTAGGAATAGCTGCGCAGGAAGAAGAATTTACATAGCTCTTCACTCAGTCCCACCACGAGAAAGGCAAAAATGGCCACGCCTGCCAATGAGCCATCCACCACTTTGCCTGCAAAATATTTTTCCAGTTCAGCGGCGGGTAAAATAGAAATTCCGCCGAGTATAAAACTGACAATAAGATTTAGTTTGGGTTCTTTGTTGTAAATATCCCGGTAAAAAATGATCAGGCAGATGGCGATACCGGGAGCTGCAGCAATAGCTATATAATTCATGAGTAGGTTGGTTTGGCTCTCAAGATAATCAATGGAAACAGCTTCGCTATACCATGAGCAGGGTATCTGGTAACTAGGCCATGACCGATACCATTTGCAGGGCAACTGTGCCCAAAGCAATATCCCCGGATAGCTGAACGCTGTATACTGCTTCATCTGCTGTTATGCCTTTGGAAAATAATTTCCAGGCCGTATCGGGGTCAATAATAACAGTAGCCGCAATATCCTTGTCAGTTTCTTTTGCCAGTTGCCATTGATTATTGTTGCGGGTAAGATACCAATTGCCACCTGCATCTGTGGTTATATGCACACAGATAACTGTCCCATCAGCGGCCTGTACATTCCGGTATGTATAAGGTAGTCCGCACATAAAGGTGTCAATAAAAGGGCAGAAGAGTTCCGGGCTGAAGAGGCCGGGTTTGCCCACGGCATCTCTTATCTGCTGCTGGTGAATGAATTTTTCGGTGTACTCTCTCGCCACATGAAACCAGTTTTTAGAAACTGCTTCTCCCGCCCAGGCTACACTAAAGATGGCATCTTCAAAAGGATCAAGCGAAGCTATATAATCGCAGAATTGTTGGCCGGTGGATGCCAGTAACCCGGTAATCAATTCCGGACTCATTCTTTTACTGGCCTGTACCCAGGTTGCATTAAGCTCATTCAGATAGTTCACCAGTTCTTCATAGCTATTGATGGGTTTGCCAGGTTGAAGCTGGTGTTTATCTCTTGACAACGATAAAGTCCTGATATTTCCATCCAGTAAATGCGCCGCAATATCTTTCACCTGCCATTTTTTGGCGATGCTGGGTTTATGCCAATCTTCCTTTGATAAAGATCGTAACAGTTCTATTAGCTGCTGATCCAGCACCGGAAATAAATGAGTGGTTGGTATGGGGATGATCATGTAATGAAATTAAAAATTATTACATAAAAAAAAGGGATCACTTACGCAATCCCGTTCTCAAATATTAATAAAGGGATTAAAGACCCATTTTCTTTTTCAGGTTGGCATCAATCGCATCCAGGAATTCTTCTGTGTACAGGTAATGATCGCCATGATTCACTTTATTTCCGTGGATACAAACAGCGAGGTCCTTCGTCATCTTGCCTTCTTCCACGGTTTCAATACAAACAGCTTCCAATGCATTGGCAAAATCGATCAGCGGCTGGTTATTATCCAGTTTGCCACGGAATGCCAGTCCTCTTGTCCACGCAAAGATGGAAGCAATAGGGTTGGTGGAGGTAGGTTTACCTTTCTGGTGTTCCCGGTAGTGACGGGTAACGGTGCCATGTGCAGCTTCTGCTTCCATAGTCTTACCATCAGGGGTGATGAGTACAGAGGTCATCAACCCGAGTGAACCAAATCCCTGGGCCACTGTATCGCTTTGTACATCGCCATCATAGTTCTTACAGGCCCAAACAAAGTTGCCATTCCATTTCAGGGCACTGGCCACCATGTCATCAATCAGGCGGTGTTCATATACAATGCCTGCTGCTTCGAACTGTGCTTTGAACTCATTCTGGTAGATGTCTTCAAAAATATCTTTGAAACGGCCATCATATTTTTTCAGGATGGTGTTTTTGGTAGAAAGGTATAAAGGCCATTTTTTGCTCAACGCCATATTGAAACAGCTACGGGCAAAACCCATGATGCTTTCATCCGTGTTGTACATCGACATGGCCACACCATCACCTTTGAAATTGAATACTTCAAAAGTTTGGGGTTCACCTCCGCCTTCCGGGGTAAAGGTCATGGTCAGTTTACCTTTTCCTTTAATTACGGTATCCGTGGCCCGGTACTGGTCACCAAAAGCATGACGGCCCACAATGATCGGGGCAGTCCAGTTGGTCACCAGCCGGGGAATATTTTTAATAACGATCGGCTCCCGGAATACAGTTCCATCCAAAATGTTACGGATCGTACCATTCGGGCTCTTCCACATTTGTTTCAGGTTGAATTCTTTCACCCTTGCTTCATCCGGGGTGATGGTGGCACATTTGATACCCACGCCATGTTCTTTGATGGCATTGGCAGCATCCACGGTTACCTGGTCATTGGTCTGGTCACGGTATTCCATGCCGAGGTCATAATATTTTATATCTACTTCCACGTAGGGGAGAATCAGTTTGTCTTTGATGAATTTCCAGATGATGCGTGTCATTTCATCACCGTCCAGTTCTACTACCGGTTTAGCTACTTTGATCTTTTGGGCCATAAAAACATTGATTTTGGGTTAAAATTCAGGGTTGGCAAATCTACAATATTATCAAATGTGACTTATGTCATGCCGTCAGAAGATATTGTGCCGTACTTTTGTATTAAATTTTTCCAGATTGATTCAAATCAATCAGAAAAGTTGTAACTTTTAAGGCAACTAGTAGTATGGACTCTGTAAAGTCATTCCTGAATTATTTAAAAAGGTTCACGGACCTGACAGATGCTGATTTTAACCAGTACCTGTTACCAGTATGTAAAGTGCGGAGGTTTGGCAAAAAAGAAGGGATCACAAAGGCTGGGGATGTGGAGAACCATATCAACTTCATTGTACGTGGTCTTGTCCGCAAGTATTATAAAAAAGGGCATCACGAGATCAATACACAGAT
>CALRSN020000083.1:0-7741 GCA_943370865.1 Bordetella parapertussis | reverse complement strand
AAGGCCTTCGACAATATTTATTACAACCAGGTAAATATTAATATTTACCACATACAGGATTCTTGCTGCCCGCAGTTTATGATGATAATTGAAGTAAACACCTGCCATAAAAATGCACCCGGTAACAAGGTTAACCAGGGAACTCAGGTATAAGTCACTGATGAAATAAAAGATAACTCCTCCAAGGTTGATGGTTGAAGATATAAGCAGTAATTGATTGACCAGTAACACTGACTTGCGCTGATCAGCTGGTAATAAAGGATTGACACCTGCATCAGCAAGCGTATGATATATACCCCTGAACAGGTCCGGGATTTTTTTTTGCATAGGCATCAGACTTTACCCCTATCAAAAAGACAGGAATTATACTAAAAACGAAGAAATAACGTTCCTATTATCCAATATTCGATGATTTTATAATCTATTCCTATGTCAGACCGCAGTACCACCTCTTTTATCTTCAGTGACAGAATTGATGCTGATTACATATTTAATATGTACGAGGACGATTATTCGTACATAGAGACTATGTTTAAAACAGTATTGGATCATTTTGATACAGACAGGTCGGACATCCTGGCCAATTTTCAACAAAATGATCTTGAATTACTTAGAAAGGCGGTACATAAAATAAAACCCACTTTTGGCTTTGTAGGAATGCCGGATGTGCTGGAAATATGTAAAGCTTTTGAAAACAAATGTTACCAGGCCCAATCCACAAAAGAGTTAGAAATTGACTATAAGAATCTGCTGAATACACTGGAAGATGCTCACCAGGCAATTATCAACGAACACAATAAACTCGTTTCCCATAACAGGTCCGCCGCATGAAACTCAGTTGCATCATAGTAGAAGATTTACAAGTGGCTGCTGATTATTTGAAAGGCTGTTGTGAGAAAAGTGGCCGGATCGAAGTAAAAGCACATTGCACCAATGTGACTGAAGCAATCAATTTTTTAGATACAAACAGTGTTGATCTTATTTTTTTAGATGTAGAAATACCCGGCGGCCAGGGTTTCGATGTACTGGATAAAATAGCGTACTCTCCTAAAGTAATACTAACCACTTCGAAGATCGAATATGCTTATAATGGTTTTGAGTATAACGTAACTGACTTTCTTAAAAAGCCTTTTAGTTACCAACGTTTTTTGGATGCACTTAAAAAAATAGAAGCTACTACTACCGCATCAAACAATAATGATAACAATAACGACGATCACATCTTTATTAAAAGTGATGGCAAACTGGTCAGGCTTAAAAACGATGATATCCTCTATATAGAAAGCATGGGAGATTATGTGAAGTTCGTTTCAACAGAAAAAAAATATGTCGCCCTTAATACCATAAAAAACCTGGAAACTAAGGTCAATACCCGGCAATTCATCAAAGTGCACCGTTCTTATATCGTCAATATCAGCAAAGTGGACAATATCAGGGAGAATACTCTTTTAGTAAAAGGCGCAGAAATACCTGTAAGCAAAGCCAGTAAGGCTGAAGTGATTCGCCGTTTCAATATCATCTGACAACAAAAACCGGGAAAAAATCCCGAAAATCGGAGGTTTTAGCCCATTCGTCGAAAAAATTATACCTCCCCGAGAATCCTTTACATATTTGTACTGTCAACCGATGACAACCAATCCTGAAAAACCAATTGAAATTCTGATATCCAAAAAACCAACAGATCCAGATCCGAAAAACCAAGTAAAATCCTGACCAATCCTGTGAAAGTCACGATCCAATTCATGAAAAGCCAGTAATCAAAATCTTTACCTTATTGAAAAAAAGATCTACCCCTTAACCGTCCCAACCCAAGAGATTTTGAAGCCGCTCCACCAGGCGGTTTTTTTGTTTACTGTCAATCAAAAAGCCCCTTGCTTTCGCAAGGGGCTGTGTCCGGAACCGTCCTTATAAAAATCATTTTTTTGCTACATCAAACTTCCTGAAGATTGATTTCACTGCAGCTTGTATTTCCTTGCCTGTCATATTACGGCTATTCACTTCATCAGTGGCCCAGCCCTGCCATACTGTTTTATCAGTTCTGGCATCGATCATGGTAATGGTAACTGTTCCTTCCCGTATGGCTCTTTGCTCCCGGTCGTACCCTAGAAATTGAGATGGATAATAAATGGTTGAATACCGGCGGGTATAGGGATTATAAAAAGTCCTGGTAAAAGGCCTTGAATAAACAGGGTCGTTCTGCTCTTTTACATTCTTCTCCACCAATACATCATAGCTCATTAAGATATCAGGCCTGTTCTTCGATTCCCGCCAGCGGGAAGATTTTTCCAGCTCTTTATTAACGGCTTCCCTGATCTTTTGCTCTGCCAGGTCATTACTCCTGTTACGATCATTCCTTCCTTCTCCGTCCTTATCTATCCAGGCAAAAGTTTTATACTTTGTAAAATCAGCCTGGTCGTCTTTTTCAATATGTGCTGTGGTACCACAACTTGCCAGCAAAAAGACGATCCCCAAATACCCACTCCACAGTTTCCAATTCGTTTTCATACTTCCTCCTTGTTTATGAATGATTAATTCTTGCTCATACATAAACGGAAAAAAGGATGCCACGTTTACTAATACAATGTGAAAACTGGTAATGTTAAAATTGGGATCAGGTCAGCCCGATCTCGTAATGCTTCTCCGGGATCTCAACATCGGCAAATCCTTTTCGTATAAGCCGCTGTTTAAAATCCTGCTGCACTTCATACTCTCCATGCACCAGGAAAATACGTTTTACCTGTTGCTTATCCTGGCAAGCCAGCCACTGGCTCAGGTCTTCATAATCACCATGTGCACTCATACTGCGAATAGCACCTATCTCGGCATTCACCTGGTGTTCTACTCCAAAAATCCCAACCTCTTTTACCCCATCCATTAAACGACCACCGAGAGATCTTGGCTCACAGTACCCGGTTAGCAGGATTGTGTTTTTACTATTTTCAATATTATTACTGATATGATGCTTCACCCTGCCGGCATCGGCCATACCACTGGCGGAAATGATCACAAAAGGTCCATTCTGAAAATTCAGCAACTTTGACTCCTCCACAGATTTTACATATTTCAAACCGGTGAAATTAAAAGGATCGTTATCCGACTGCATGAGCTTTTGAATGGTCTTATTGAAATATTGCGGATATTTTTTAACGATCTCTGTTGCTTCAATACTCAAGGGACTGTCAACATAATATTTCAGTTCCGGCAACCGATTCTCTACTTCCAGCTGGTTCAGTGCATATAATAATTCCTGCGTTCTACCTACACTGAATGCAGGCATTATCAGTTTCCCTTTTTTCTGTAAACAGGCTTTCTCTATCCAACGCAATAATATATCCGGCGTAGTAAGATGTTCATCATGCAAACTGTTGCCATAGGTTGATTCCAGAATAATATAATCAGCCTGCGGAAAATCTTCAGGCGATTTTAAAATAGCATCCCGGTATCTTCCCACATCACCACTAAAAGTGATGCGTGTTTCTTTACCATTTTCACTGACCTTAATATTCACACAGGCACTGCCAATAATATGTCCGGCATCGGTGAACATGGCCTGCACTCCCTCTGTCACTTCAACCCATACTCCGTAAGGGGTTTCAAGTAAATGAGAAAGGCTATTCATGGCATCCTCCGTTGTATACAATGGCTTCAGGTAGGGGAGCCCTTCCATTGCCCTTCGCTTGTTGATATACTTTACTTCGTCCTCCTGAATACCGGCCGAATCCTCCAGTAATACAGAAGCAAGATCCTTTGTTGCAGGGGTACAAAATATTTTTCCCCTGAACCCGTCTTTCACCAATTTTGGTATTAGTCCGCTGTGATCAATATGTGCATGCGACAGGATCATCACATCCACTTCAGCCGGATCAAAACCAAAATCACGGTTCAGCTGGTCTGTCTCTTTTCCCAAACCCTGGAACATACCACAATCCAGCAATATTTTTTTCCCGTTTTTCAGTGTAAGAAGATGCTTGGAACCTGTTACTGTCCGGGCCGCACCATGAAATGCTATTTTCATAAACTCGATTTTGCTTTAAATGACCAGGTAATAAAAAATTCTGCCACTATTTCTCCTTGCTTATTTGTCCCTACTGATCTTGCCCTTACTGTTCTTGCTTCACCTGACGCAATACTCTCTTCAATAGCATTCCGGAACAGTTCACCATCTTCACACACAAAGCTAGTCCTGTCAGTTGCTTTTTTAAAATATTCCGACTCCACTTTCACCACCAGCATGGAAACCGGGGGCTTGCGTTTATATAAGTATGCCATCGCCAGTGCACCCGTACTCATTTCTGCAGCCATGCTCAGACAGGCAAAATAGGTGGAACGAAAAGGGTTTTGTGAAAACCACTTGAAAGGAACTGTTACGACACATCTCTTTTCATCGGCTTCTTTTACCCTGACCCCGGCAAAAAAAGCACTGGGCAATTTGGATAATAAAAACATCCTGAACTTAACAGGATGTTTCATGAGTTGTATAAATTCGGAAGTGCCGGAATTCATTTCACTAATTGATTATCGTTTGTCAAAGGCCACAATGGTAGCAACTGCTTTGTTATCGTTGGCATCAGCTTTGAAATAGATCGCCCCGTCGCTGGTATTCATAAACCGGGAAGAACGGATCAATATGCCCTGAAGGGCTTCATTCACTTTGGCAGCATAGGTTGATTGACGACTGTTGCTGATCGCCTGGTTCAGCTGGTCATAATTCAGTTCATCCTTACTGGCCACAATAGCAATATAATCCCTGTTGCCGATACTGTCTGCTTCCAGTGATTGTGCTTTGGGGAATAAACGATAGCCCGTAATTCCGCAATATGGTGAATGTTTGGAAACGGTTTCTCCCGGCTTCAGGTAAGGGAATAATACCATGCTGCTTCCCTTTTCATCCTGCCCAAAAATATAGATATAACATTCCGTTTCATTTTTCACTTCCATTTTAAACCGGGTACCAACAGCTATTGGGGAAACAGTCTGAAAAGTATTAGCGCCGGCAGAACGAAGCTGTATATACTGTTTATCGGCATTATTCACTAACCCTATTGTACATTCCAACGGAATATTTGCCACCGCAGTTCTTTTCGGCAGCGGATCAATGCCATATGCTTCTCTTACATAATTTTTAAAATCTCCATACCGCACCCAGCCCACTCCATTCTTTCCCCATTCCGGTCCCCAGCTGTTCATGATCTGGAAGGCACCGCCAAATTTCCGGTCATCATAACCGATCACACACATAGCATGGCCGCCCATTCCCATCTGCGATTCATCCATGGCAGCCGGTTGCCATAATTCCTGTCCCATCATATCCTGCATAAAACTCTGACCCACCATCATACCAATAGCCACCGGTGCATCTTTGGCCAGATGTTCTTTAATACCTCTTACACTAATCTCATTGATATTATCTCCGTTGGTGATACGGGTGAAGCCATGAATAACATTTTGTTTTCCTAACTGCCTGTCCTGCGGGCCGGGCAGCCGGTCGCAATCCTGGTCGCTGTAGGGATATTGGCTTAAAGGCACCCCGCCATTACTTCGCATTGCTTCCATAGCCCTTTGCAGGTAAGAACCCTGGCAGCCTTCCAGTTTGATCTGGTTGTATAAATAAGAAGGGCTGAAAACAATTTGATCAGGATCGGCACCTGTTGCCGCAGCAGTTAAAATCGTTTGTGCACTATATGCACAACTCCAGGCCACACAACTTCCCTGCTGCCCCTGGTTTCCACGGGTGGGTGCAAATTTTAACAGCGATACGGCTTCAGGCAATGGATTTTTTGAAGCATCATCTTCCAGGCCTTCATACACAGATGCTTTATTAAACTCAGCCGGGTTGAAATTATAACCACTTTGTGAAAACTGCGAGATGATCTGTTGCACATTACAACCGCCGCTTCTTCCCAGCAGGAAATAGGCCCCTACAGCCAGCACCAGCAGAAAAATGATGCCTTTCCCTTTAAACAATCCCAATAACATGGGCAAAAGCGACATTAATCCCCCTCCTCCACCGCCACCAGGGAAACTGGGTCTTCGTCCACCGCCACCACCGTCATCATCCCTCTGGTTTGGATCTACAGGATCATCAGTCATTCGGATAGGCATAACAAAATTTTTTGATTAACAGATATATTAAATTTAGCAACTTAACCACAAATAAGAACAGCTGGTATATTATTTAAAGCAACAATATTTTTTCACAATTCCCTGAACTTTCTTTGCAAAAGAAACGTCATCTTTGGAAACATCTATTACTTCAATATGAAAAAGATACTTCTTGCTGCTGCATTACTTGCCGGTTTAACGAGTTTTGGACAACTGAGTGAAAAAATAGCCGGTAAAATAAAATTTGAACAAGGGCAAACCCTGCTGGTGAACCTGGAAATGAAAACCACCGTTGCCCAGGAAGCCATGGGGCAATCCATTGACTTCAACGTAGATGGCATCGCTTCCCGTTCATATAAGGTTACAAACGCTACTGATGATAATAACACCCTTCGCCATGAAATGAAAAAGATCAGTTTCAATTTTGATGGCATGGGGCAGCAGCGTTCTTTTGATTCAGATAATAAAAAAGACCTGGACGGGCCTTTTGGCAAACCAGTAAAAGATGTACTGGGCAAAACCTACGATATGATCATTGACCCGGCCGGGAAAGTATTAATGGTGCAACCGGAAAAAATAGAAACCACTCCCGGCGATGACAGGCTGCGAATTGTAATGGAAATGCTGAAGGACTTGATGGGTACTGTGCAGCCGCCTGCAAAAGGAGATGCCAGTTTTTTCAAAGTATTACCGGATAATGAAGTGGGAAAAGGTGAATCATGGACAGAAACCAGTGAAAAGGAAGGCAGCAAATCAACAACCACTTATACACTTGGCGACATCACAGATTCAACCATCGTCGTTGATTTTACCGGCACATCTAATACAGTATCAAAAGCAGAAATGATGGGAATGCCGACCACCACTACAATGAGCAGCAAAATGACGGGGCAGATCATTATTGATAAAGCAACAGGTATCATTCGTCGGAAAACAACTACTACTGAATCAACAGGAACCACTGAAATGATGGGAGGCTCGTTACCACTTACTTCGAAAACAACAACCATCATTACAGTAGCAGCAGTAAAATAAGATCACAATACGTCCAGCTGGTTTCGCAGCAAATCATTAAACTCATCCCTTTTACGGATGAGTTTTGCTTTATTATCTATAACCAAGACCTCAGCAGGTTTATAACGGGAATTATAGTTAGAGGACATTTCAAAACCATAAGCACCGGCATTATACAACACCAGCAGGTCACCCTCTCTTACCTCTTTTAATTTACGGTCAATGCCAAAATTGTCCGTCTCACAGATATTGCCTGTAACAGTATATACTCTTTCTATACCACCGGGGTTGGAAATATTCTCAATATGATGATACGCATCGTACATCATCGGGCGGATAAGATGGTTTAACCCACTGTTGACAGCAGCAAACGTTGTTGTATCGTTATCTTTTACCACTGTGACCTCTGTTACTAAATAGCCGGATTCACTCACCAAAAATTTGCCCGGCTCAAACCACAACTGGAATTTTTTATTCCCGGCCAGCGGATGTACCTCAAAGGTTTCTTTTATCTTTTTCGCCAGTAAATTCACATCCGTTTCATTTTCTCCCGGTTTATAAGGCACTTTAAATCCACCACCAAGGTCAATGATTTCCAGTTCAGGAAAATGCGGGATGATATCAA
>CALRSN020000082.1:0-7751 GCA_943370865.1 Bordetella parapertussis | reverse complement strand
TGTTCTCAATGTTGTTTTCACAGAAACAGATACTGCGGGTGCTGAAGTGGAAGGCGGTATCAAGAAAGATAATTCATTACTCGTAAAATATTTTTCGGAGGCTTACCGGAAAAACCTGATCGGCAAAAAAGCAGGTGATATTTTCAATGTGCAGTTAAAAACTGCTTTTGATGAAAAAGAAAGAGAATGGATCATCAGCGACCTGGGATTGAAAGAAGATACCACTGCTGCTGAAAAATATTTCAACATCGCCATTACCAAAGTGGGTTTACTGGAAAAAAGAGAACTGAATGAAGATTTCTTCAACCAGCTTTATCCCGGCCAGGAAATAAAAACCGAAGCTGATTTCAAGAATAAGATCAAAGAAGAGATCAGCGCTTACTGGAATAGCCAGGCCCGCAACCAGATCCATGACCAGGTGTTTCACCAGCTGGTTGATCATACCAAAATTGATTTTCCCGAGGGCTTCCTGAAAAAATGGGTGAAGACACAGGGTGAAACGGCTAAAACAGATGAAGAGGTTGAAAAAGAATTCCCGGCTTTCCTGAGCCAGTTGAAATGGACGCTGATCTCTGACAAAATTGTTAACGAGAACGGCATCAAGGTAGATCCTGATGAGATCAGGGCTTTTGCCAAACAACAACTGTTCAGCTATATGGGTGGCGCCAACCTGAGCGACGATCAGCCCTGGGTAAATGATTATGTTGAAAAAATGATGAAGGACAGGAAATTTGTGGAAGATTCCTATACCCGTATACAGACCCAAAAGATATTTGAGTGGACCGAAACACAGGTGAAGCCCTCTGACAAGGATATCAGTGCAGAAGAGTTCACGAAAATGGTAGAGGCGCATCAGCACCATCATCATTAAGTAAGGTTGACAGGTTAACTTGTTTAAAGGTTGATATGGACTAAAAATCATGTCAACCTTTTTCTTTTTACCCTGTCTACTAATAAAATAAGCCAACTTGTCACCAATTTTGCAGTTACGGCATTTGGACGGATATTTGATGATCAGGAAGAAAAGTGAACCGGTTGAAAGGTTGAAAAGATTCGCAAATTCTCTCTGCCTTTTACTTATTAACTTACCGCCCTGTTAACATATTAACTTAATACCCATGACTTTTAACTCTGAGTTCGAAAAATATGCGGTGAAACACCGTGGCCTTTCCAGTAATACCCTGCACAGTTACGCTTCACATATGGTGACTGCGATGACACCGAATATCATTGAGGAACGTTCCCTGAATGTTGCCGTGATGGATGTTTACAGCCGGCTGATGATGGACCGTATCATTTTCCTTGGTTATCCCATCAATGATGAAGTAGCCAATATTGTGACAGCTCAATTATTATTTCTTGATTCTGCCGACAGAACAAGGGATATCAATATGTACATCAACAGCCCGGGTGGCAGTGTGTATTCCGGTCTTGGAGTATATGACACTATGCAGTATGTAAGCCCGGATGTGGCTACCATTTGTATTGGTGTTGCCGCTTCCATGGCTTGTGTATTGTTAGGTGCAGGCACCAAAGGTAAAAGAGCTGCGCTGAAACATTCCCGTATCATGATGCACCAGCCAAGTGGTGCGATCGGCGGACAAGCTAGTGATATCGAGATTACCGTTGCAGAGATCAAAAAGCTGAAAAGTGAATTATACGAGGTGATCAGTAACCATTCAGGCAAGCCGGTGAAGCAGATTGAAAAAGATTTTGACCGTGACCACTGGATGACGGCTCCCGAAGCGAAAGAATATGGTTTGGTTGATGAAGTATTGCTGACCAATCCAAGAAAAGACAAGAAAGACTGATCGCAAAAATCATAAATCAAGAAATTACATATATCATGAACCGCAAGAATTTTTTATATAACGACTGGAAAATGGACGATGAGGAAGAAAAAGAAAGAGAAGATAAGAGAGATGACCTTATGATGCTGAATAAAAAACTGGAGAAATACTTCTTTGAAAAAAGAGCTGTGTATCTCTGGGGTGTGGTGGATGATAAATCTGCCCGTGAAGTAACCACCAAGCTATTATTGCTGGATGCTGAAAAGTCAGGTGAGGAGATCAAGTTCTTTATCAACAGTCCGGGTGGCGTGGTGACCAGCGGCATGGTAATATATGATACCATGAAGATGCTGAAGAGCCCGATCAGTACTATCTGTATGGGGCTGGCCGCCTCTATGGGCAGTATCCTGCTGAGTGGTGGTGTAAAGGGTCGTCGTTTTATTTACCCGCATGGTGAAGTAATGATCCACCAACCCTCATTAGGCGGACATATCCAGGGTGTAAGTGCAGACCTGGAGATACAAGCCAAACAAACCCGGCGGGTAAAAGAGATCGGGGCGAAGATATTGGCTGACAATTGCGGTAAAACTGTCGCCCAGATCATGAAGGACTTTGACCGTGATTACTGGATGGATGCCAAAGAGGCTATTGATTATGGTATTGTGGACGGCATCATGGAAAAGCTATAAATCCTTAATAAGTAAGAGTTTAACCCTAAATAAAGAAATAAAACCGCCCGTATCAGGACGGTTTTTTACTTTTGTATGTTACGATTGCGTTAGTAATTCGTTATATCCTACAAGAAATGGCAAAGAATCCTTTACACTGTTCGTTCTGCGGCCGCAGCCGTGATGAGGTCAAGATCCTTATCGCCGGCCAGGAAGGACATATTTGTGAAAACTGCGTGGAGCATGCCCGGGAGATCATCGACCAGGAATTGATGGTCCGGGATGAAAAAACACCTGCTGCTTTTAAGCTCACGGTCAAAAAACCGATGGAGATCAAAAAATTCCTGGACGAGTATGTGATCGGCCAGGATGACGCCAAAAAAGTATTGGCCGTTGCCGTTTACAACCACTACAAAAGATTACAGCAAAAAGCCAACGATACCCCTGTTAATGATGTGGAGATCGAGAAGAGTAATATCATTATGGTGGGTGAAACAGGAACCGGTAAGACCCTGCTGGCAAAAAGTATTGCCCGGATGCTGAATGTTCCTTTCACTATTGTGGATGCTACGGTTTTTACTGAAGCCGGTTATGTGGGTGAAGATGTGGAAAGTATCTTGACCAGGCTATTACAGGTTTGTAATTATGATGTAACTGCTGCTGAACGTGGCATTGTATATATTGACGAGATCGATAAAATTGCCCGTAAAGGAGATAATCCTTCCATCACCCGTGATGTAAGTGGTGAAGGTGTGCAACAGGGAATGCTGAAACTGCTGGAGGGAACGGATGTGCTGGTGCCGCCCCAGGGTGGACGCAAACATCCCGAGCAAAAGCTTATCAAGATCAATACCCAGAATATATTGTTTATCTGTGGTGGTGCTTTTGATGGAATTGACAGGATCATTGCCCGCCGGGTACAAACCAATACCATTGGTTTCAATGTAGATAAGGACCTCCAGGAAAGCATGAAGAAGAACTTGCTTCGTTATGTGAACCCAACAGACCTGAAAACCTTTGGCCTGATCCCGGAATTACTGGGACGTTTGCCGGTTGTAACTCATCTGGATCCCTTAGACACAAGTACGCTCAGGGCCATCCTTACCGAACCCAAGAATGCGCTGATCAAACAATACAAACGGCTTTTTGAACTCGAAGGTATTCACCTGACCATCGAAGATGAAGTGTTAGACTTCATGGTAGAGAAAGCAGTTGAATATAAACTGGGAGCAAGAGGCTTAAGAAGTATCTGTGAAGGTATTCTTACTGATGCGATGTTTGAACTGCCTTCTACCAAAGAAACCAGTTTTGCACTGACTGCAGAATATGCTAAACGCAAGTTTGATAAGAGCAAACTGAGCCTGTTGAAAGTGGCCTAAAGAAGTTGAAAAGTTTCATAGTTGAAAAGGTTTAAGAAGTTATGTTTGTAACTTCTTAAACCTTTTGAATTTTTAAACCTGTTAAAAACAACAGTATGCAAGAGTTAATTGAAAAATTAAAGGCTGAAGCCGGCCTGACAGATGAACAAGCTAAAAAAGCCATTGAAACGATCAAAGGCTTTGTAGTTGAAAAATTCCCGATGCTGGAGGGCGCCGTGAATAATGTATTTGGGGGATAACGATTACCTGATCACACCACATTTCTTTCCTCTCGGGTGGTTAGCCGCTTCGTAAGGAGTAAAACTGCGGGCACAACTTTCAAAAAAAACAATAATGATCAACAGGGCAATTACAATTCTTGTCTTCATAGTTAGCAGATTATTAAGACATGAAAGTAATATTCCTTATTCATAATGTAAGTATAGAATCCCTACTGAAATACCCTGTTAGGGCAAAGGGATATTTACCCGGTAGTAAACGGAGTATTTACGGGAAATCAGGGTTTTTGCTTACCCGCATACAGCCTGAGGTACTGTTTTGCAATAATTCCCCATTCTTTTATAACAGACTCTCCCCAGTTACCCTTTGATGCAGCAGCTGGTTTTAAAACGGAACAGGTCTCATTTTTATCTGATACCGACCAGGCTATCCAGCTCAGTCCTTTTGCATCCATCCAGTCAACAAAAGCTTTCCATTCAGCTTTATCAATAGGTCCGTCTCCACTTGATTCCATGCCTGCACATTCGGAAACAAAAATGGGTAAGCCCTTCTTAATAGCTTCGTCAGTACGGTCACGCAGCCATTTTTTATGTGTACCGGCATAGAAGTGCATCGTGTACATCAGGTTATCAAACCCTTTTATAGGATCTGCTGCAGGCAGGTCAACCGCCTGGTCCCATTTGGGTGAACCAACCAGAATGATATTATCAGGGTCAGCAGCACGTATCACTTTGATCACTTCTTCCGAATATGCTTTTACCTCCGGCCATGTTTCATGGTCTGGCTCATTGAATATCTCGTAGATGATATTTGGGTAATGTCCATACTGTTTTGCCATCATTTCAAAAAAGGCCTTCGCTTCAGCCGTATGAATATTATGATCGTGCCAATCAATGATCACATACACTCCTTCCTTAATGCAAGCATCAATGACATTCTTCATTAACCGTACTGATTCCTCCGGCTTTTTCAAATACCCGCTGTCGTTCAGTTCAATGCCCATGGATGCACGAATAACAGTACAGTTCCATTTTGTGACCAGTTCATGCACGGCTTTCTTATTGTAAAAACGGGGCCATAAGTTGTGCCAGCCGAAACTCATCCCGTGCAGCGCAACAGGATTCCCGCCGGCATCCATTAATTGCACTCCATTCACTTTTAGTTGACCGTGTTGTTTTACAGGTTGAGCACTGATTGAAAGATGGAGGATGCACACTATTGTGGCAAGGAATAGCTTTTTCATCGTTTGTATATTTTTTTCAGATCATTTTCAAACAACGTATAAGGATGCTTATAAAACTCAAGGAAATCTTTTTCGGATACATGACCCGGGAAGGGGGCATAATAATGAGTGGGACTGCTCCTGTCATTTCGCCAGACCAGCACATAACAGAATCCCAGGTTACTGCGCTGCAGGGTCTTCAGCAGCACCTTGGTCCACCATTGCTCATTGGGAATACTCTCCAACCCTGTTTCTGTAAATGCTGCCAGTTTATTGTTCTTATTGGCAAAACCAGACACAATTTTTAACCGGTGATACCCGGAATCCAAATTGTAGCGGCCATATCTTCCGAAATCAGCATAATCATCCATGCCAATCATATCCACCCATTTATTTCCCGGATAACGTTCGACGAATTCTTCTTCGGTGGTAAACGTACAATCCGGTGAAAAAGCATAGATGAAATTATGCACCTTCAATGAGTCTCTCAGGTACGAAACGGTAAAACGCCACAAAGATTTGAATTCATCAACGCTGCAATAATTTCTTCCCCACCAGAACCAATACCCATCCAGCTCATGATAAGGACGGAAGATCATTGGAACCAACTTGCCATCTTTACCTTTACAGGATTTAGCAAGATCAGCCACAGTTTTCAATATACTTTTATACCGGTCATGATCTGGCCCACCAGGTATAATGTATTTTACCGCAGGCTTCGAGAGGGAATCATTCCAATAAAAATCGCCGGGTGAAACAGGGTTAGAAAAATGCCAGGAAACAGTGGTCACCCCTCCCCGGTTATAAGTATCCGTGATCGTTTTTCGTAAACTGCTTTTGTTATTTTCGATCTCATTTTCAGGTCGCCCGGACAACCCGTTAAAGTCAACACCGATCACTGCGGGGTGAGACCCCGTAACTGATTTTACATCGCTCCTGTTTTCATCGCCCGACCAGCCATGCCCGTATTCAGTAGCATGCTGATGGCCGAATAAGATATGTTTTGCTGAAAGTTTGTAAAGATTATGAAATAAAGCCTTTGTTTCTTTGGTGGCATTCTTATCTATTAACTGAAATGGTCCGATCTGTGACTGAATCAGTCCTGGTATAAACAGGCCGGTACACAGTAATACCTTTTTAAAAATGCTTACTTTCATTTCATTTTAAAATGATCTCTATATCCGCCAGTTCATCGGCGGAAAAAGAGAGATTAGCCAGTGCATCAATATTATTATCCAGCTGCCCGGCAGAACTGGCACCGACCAGTACTGATGTAACTCTTTCATCTTTCAACAACCATGCTATAGCCATTTGTGCCAGGGACTGCCCTCTTTTCAATGCTATCTCATTTAATTTTTTGGACCGCTCTATTTTAGCAGGAGAAATATCGTTCTGACTGATTGCCCCGTTGGATAAACCTCTTCCCACTCTTGATTCAGCCGGGATCTCTTTCAGGTATTTATCGGTCAATAAACCCTGGGCCAAAGGTGAAAAGGCGATACAGCCAATTCCTTCGTCTCCCAATACATCGAGTACCGATTTTTTCACCGCCGCATTAGTTTGTTCTATCCACCTGTCATACATGGAATACCTTGGCTGATGAATAAGACAGGGTGTCCCAAGGCTTTTTAATATAGCCGCTGCCCGGGTAGTTTGCTCCGCATCATAGCTGGAAATACCGGCATACAATGCTTTTCCTGACCGTACAATTTGATCCAGCGCCATCATTGTTTCTTCCAGCGGCGTATTGGGATCAAACCGGTGCGAATAAAAAATATCTACATACTCAACACCCATTCGCTTTAAACTCTGGTCAAGACTGGATATTAAATATTTCCGGGAGCCCCATTCCCCATAAGGGCCGGGCCACATAAAGTAACCCGCCTTCGAAGAAATGATCAGCTCATCCCGGTATGCCTGCAGGTCTTGTTTAAATATCTTACCAAAATTTATTTCCGCTTCACCAGCCGGTGGTCCATAATTATTGGCCAGGTCAAAATGGGTGATGCCCCTGTCAAAGGCCCTGAAGATGATTTTTTGCATGTTGGCAAAATCATCCACATTGCCGAAGTTGTGCCACATACCTAATGAAATGGCAGGCAGTAATAACCCGCTTTTACCGCAGCGGTTATATTTCATACTATCGTAACGGGTAGATGAGGCTGTATACATTTTATTCTTGTTTTAAGTACAGCAATATTACATCATGCGGCTGTACTTCGCCCCGGAATGCGGATTTTGTTGTCCCGGAAATTTTCTTTTTCCAAACGTCTTTCACCGTATAACTTCTTTTCGTAAAATCAATATGTGTTTTAGAAACAGTATCATCAACGGGGTTCAGCTGCCAGTTGAAATGCACCTGTACCGGTTTTTGAGAACGGTTCAGAAAACATACGGCCACATCATTTCCGGTCAATGGTTTGATCCATGTATCCACACTGTCTTTATGCTGGTACAAATAGGCCTGTACTCC
>CALRSN020000081.1:0-7809 GCA_943370865.1 Bordetella parapertussis | reverse complement strand
GCCTGGCGGCATCGATTCCTTTTGATTCAAAATAAGTTTTTACGTTGTCAGCACGGTCTTGTGATAATTGTATGTTGGCATTATAGTTTGCATCTGCACTGGTGTGCCCCTCGATTGACAATTTCAATTCCGGATTTTGCTTCATGATGGTTACCACTTCATCCAGCACTTTGAACGAGGATTTCAGCAGGTTTGCTTTTGAAAACTCAAACTGGATGCGTTTGGCGGCATAGTTGACTTTCTCGACGATCTCTTTCTGTATCGCAGGGCAGCCGTTATTTTCTTTCAATCCCGGTACTTTCGGGCACTTGTCATTTTCATCATTTACCCCATCGCTGTCGGTATCAGGCACAGGACAGCCTTCATAGCGTCCCAATCCCACTACCTGCGGGCATTTATCATCATCATCATTCACACCATCATTATCTGAATCCGGAACCGGGCAACCGTTATACCTGGCCACACCTGGCACATCAGGACATTTATCAAGATCATCAGTGATACCATCTGCATCCTTATCTTTTGGCGCAGGGCAACCTTTATAGGCAAGAACACCGGGCACATCTATACATTTATCTTCTTTGTCAGGAATGCCATCAGCATCTTTATCCGGGCAGCCTTTGGTAACAGCTGGTCCCGCATCATCCGGGCAGGCATCCTGTTCATCAAGAATACCATCCTTGTCTTTATCTTTTATTTTCTTTTCAGGAGCTATTTGCGGGCCGAGGAAAATGCCCAGTGTGGCACCAATTACCTGGTGTTTGAAGGTGCCGGTATAATCTTTTGCCTGGTAAAAATCATTCAACCCGCGGCTATAATTAGCTGTCAGGAATACCCGGCCGAATTCAAGTCCTGCCAATGCATTGGCACCAAAATTCAACACTTTATATTTTCCGGGAGCATCACCCACCGGCAGGTCTGTATTTTCTTCTGACGTAAATGTTCCCTGGTCATTGGTTTCTGTGGCTTCTTTTCCATTATAAAAAAAAGATGCATAAGGTCCTGCACCAATGATAAATTTTGTTTTGGAACTGAGTTTGAATTTATAGACAAGGTTCAGTGGCAAGTCGATATAATTGATGAACTGTTCTGAAGACTGGAAAACAGTGCCGCTACCGCCGTTGACATCACCGAAAAATTTTCTTCCTTTATTAAAAAAGATGATTCCGGGTTGAAAAAACAATTTTGATTTTTCAGCAAAAGGCACATCGGCTATAAAACCGAAATGAATGCCGGTGCGGCCTGAATAGCCGTTTTTAAACGTAGAAAAACCGGGAAGATCGTTCTCTTCAATTACTTCGGACTGGTGACCACCAAGAACAAGGGCAACTCTTATCTGTGCATTGGTTATAAAAAAACTGCTTAGAATGAATGCAAGAGCAAGGAATGATCCTTTCATGGGAGCTGGGTTAGGTTTTAGGGATATTGTTTCAGGCTGTAAAAATTGGAAATATTTCGCAGAAATCATAGTAATAATGCCGTTTTGAGCGGCCTTATCGTCATAAATCAAATTTTATACCTTGTGCCAATGGTAGTTTTGTGCTGTAATTGATGGTATTGGTCTGCCTGCGCATATAATTCTTCCAGGCATCACTGCCGCTCTCCCGGCCGCCGCCGGTTTCTTTTTCGCCTCCAAAAGCACCACCAATCTCAGCCCCGGAAGTTCCGATATTAACATTCGCAATACCACAGTCACTGCCCGCCGCCGACAGGAATTGTTCAGCCTCCCGCAGGTTCAGTGTCATGATTGAAGAGGAGAGACCCTGCGGCACTTCATTTTGTATGGCTATGGCTTCATCAATGGTTTTATATTTCAACAAATACAAGATGGGGGCAAAAGTCTCATGCTGCACAATTTTATAACCCGGTTTTGCTTCAGCCACACAAGGCTTCACATAGCAACCACTTTCATAACCTGCCCCGCTCAATACGCCACCTTCTACAACAAAATTGCCGCCTTCCACTTTACATTTTTCAATTGATTCCAGGTACAGTTTCACTGCGTCCTGGTCTATCAACGGCCCGACATGATTATTTTGATCCAACGGGTCACCAATTCTGAGTTGCTGGTAGGCTTTGATTAATTTTTGTTTGAATGCCTCATAAATATCTTCATGAATGATCAGTCTTCTTGTTGTTGTGCAACGCTGACCTGCCGTGCCAACAGCGCCAAACAAAGCACCGGTGATCGCAATATCAAGATCGGCATCTTTGGAAATGATGATAGCATTGTTTCCTCCTAATTCTAATAAAGCTCTTCCCAATCTTGCACCCAATGCAGCACCAACCGCTTTGCCCATTCTTGTGGAACCAGTTGCAGAAACCAGGGGTACTCTTGTATCATGGCTCATCCATTCACCCACTTCACGGCCACCAATGATCAGTCCGCTTACACCTTCAGGCACATTATTTTTTTTAAATACTTCATTCACGATATGCTGGCAGGCTACTCCGCACAAAGGAGTTTTTTCAGATGGCTTCCAGATGCAAACATCACCACATACCCAGGCCAGCATACTGTTCCAGCTCCATACAGCTACTGGAAAATTGAATGCGGATATAATGCCTACAATGCCTAAAGGATGCCATTGTTCATACATACGATGTGCAGGTCTTTCACTGTGCATCGTCAATCCATGTAATTGTCTTGAAAGGCCGACTGCAAAATCACAGATATCGATCATCTCCTGTACTTCACCTAATCCTTCCTGCAGGCTTTTACCCATTTCATACGAAACGAGTTTACCCAGGGGGTCTTTATACCGGCGCAATGCCTCGCCTACCTGGCGAACCACTTCACCTCTTTTAGGCGCAGGCCATAATCTCCATTCTTTAAAAGCTTCTTCCGCTTTTTTGATAACCGTTTCATAGCTGTCTTTATCTGCAGCAGTGACTGAACCAATTTTTTTACCATCGACAGGGGAGAAGGAATCTATTGTACCACCTTTTGCATCCAACCAGTTATTACCGGTGCTGACGCCTTTATTGAGAGTTGCTATCTTAAGTGCTTCGAGGAAATCCATATGACATATATTATTTGCGGGGCAAAGTTCCGGGTTTTTAGTACCCGAAAAAAGTTTCTCGTAAATAAAATGCCGGATTATATCCGGCATTTACTATTAAAAAAGTTGATGATTAGTATTGCTCCTGCTGATTCGGGAAATCACCTGATTTTACATCCCGGATATAATTTTTGACAGCCTCAGCTGCCTGTTCATGAATATTGAGGTATTGACGGAGAAATCTTGGTTTGAACTCGGTATTAATGCCCAGCATATCATGCATAACCAACACCTGCCCGTCACAATCTCCGCCAGCACCGATCCCAATGGTCGGGATGGTTAAACTTTTTGATACCTCTTTTGCCAACTTAGCCGGGATTTTTTCAAGAACCAATGCAAAGCACCCGGCTTCTTCCAGCAATTTTGCATCTCGGCGGAGTTTATTGGCTTCTTCTTCTTCCTTAGCTCTTACGGTATAAGTACCGAATTTGTAAATGGATTGCGGTGTTAATCCCAGGTGTCCCATGACAGGTATGCCTGCTGAAACAATTTTCTTGATTGATTCCAATACTTCTTCACCACCTTCCAATTTGATAGAATGGGCACCCGTTTCTTTCATGATACGGATAGCAGAGGCCAAAGCGATATCAGAATTGGATTGGTAAGAACCAAAAGGCAGGTCCACCACAACCAGGCAATGATGTATGCCCCGGATAACGGAAGAAGCATGGTAGATCATCTGGTCAAGAGTGATGGGTAAGGTGGTTTCATGACCAGCCATAACATTGGAGGCAGAATCACCCACCAGTATCACATCGATACCAGCGCCGTCAATGATCTTTGCAAAGGAAAAATCATAGGCTGTCAGCATGCTGATCTTCTCACCCGCTGCTTTCATATTCTGCAGGGTGTTGGTCGTGACTCTTTTTACTTCTTTATTAACAGACATAGCGAATTTTAAAATTTGGGGATTGAGAAATTCGTCAGACTTCTATTTCTTTCAGCCGTACTTCATCGTATAAATTATGGATCAAACCATCCGCCAATCCAATCTTCGGCACATAAATTTCATCAGCATCTGTCCAGCGCATCACATTGATATAAATGAGTAAGGCCGGTATGATCACATCGGCACGGTCCTCCCGGAGGCGGTACAAACTCATCCGTTGCGGGAGAGATAGTGTGCTGAATTCTTTATAGTAATCCCGGAGCAGTTCCAGTGAAAGTGGTTTACCTTCTTTACGTTTTGACAGGGAAAATATTTTATTGATATTACCGCCGGAGCCGATGGCCGTAACATGATGATACCCTTTTGTTTTGCTGCGCAGGAATTCTTTCATCTCATCCCAGAGTGATTCCTGTACCTGGTTCTTCAATAAACGGATGGTGCCGATATTAAATGATTCTTTAAAGATCATTTTACCATCGCTGAAAAAAGTAAGCTCTGTGCTGCCACCACCCACATCAATATATAAATAGGATTCATCTTTTTTCATATCATCGGCGGTGTGGTTCTCATAAATAAAAGAAGCTTCTTCCTGGCCGCTGATGACATGGATATCAATACCTGTTTCAGCTTTTACTTTTTTGATGATCTCGGGTGCATTCACGGCATCCCGCATGGCAGAGGTTGCGCAGGCTTTGAGGTGTTTTACTTCATACACATCCAACAACAACTTATATGATTTGATCGTTTTGATTACTTTCTCCGCTTTGACAGCCGATATTTCTCCTTTGTCGAACACATCAAAACCCAACCGTAAGGGTACACGAACGAGGGCTATCTTTAAGAATTCGGGTTTGTCTTGTGGTCCGGGAATCACATCACTGATCAATAATCTTGCTGCGTTACTTCCGATGTCAATGGCTGCCAGTCTCACGATGGGTTAGTGTTTTTTTATACAGGTAATTATAAGTTTCAACCTGTGAACGGACTTTCTTCCGGGTGGTTCGGATATATTCATTATTCAATTGGTTATCCAGCCATCTGGCCTTCACGTTGTCCTGCAATTGTATATTCAAAATATCTTTCAGTTCCTGTTTGATCTCTTCATCAAAAATCGGGCAGGTTGCTTCCACACGGTGTTCCAGGTTTCTCAACATCCAGTCAGCCGAAGATATGTAAACTTTCTCTTTACCCCGGTTGTGAAATACCCACACCCGTGCATGTTCCAGGTATTCATCTACGATGCTGATAGCCCTTACCGGTTGTTTGAATTTTTTATTCTGTGAAAGCATACAAAATACACCCCGTATAATTAACCGGATGGGAACACCCGCCCGTGCGGCTTCATTTAGTTTTAATATCAGTTGTTCATCCGAAAGCGAATTCATTTTAAGGGTGATGCCGCAGGGCTTTCTCCGGTTGGCATTTTTTATTTCTTCATCGATCAACTGGTTGATCTCCCGGCGTATAAAATGAGGGCTGGGTACCACCGTTTTACATTCCCGTAAGAAATTGATTCCCGTTTTCGGATGCTCCAGATAACTGAATATCCGGCTTACATCCTGCATGATCTTGGGATTTGATGTCAGCAGGCAATGATCTGCATATACTTTTGAAGTCTTTTCATTCAGGTTACCGGTACTTACAAAGCCGTATTGAATAAAACTATCCTTTACTTTTTTCCGGATCAGGCAGATCTTGGAATGGACTTTCATATTAGGGATTTCCACCAGCACTTTGGCACCTTCTTCTTCCAGCCGTTCTTTCCATTCCATATTTGCTTCTTCCTCGAACCGTGCCCTGAGTTCGAGCATCACCACTACTTCTTTTCCATTGCGCACCGCATTGATCAGTGCATTGATAATACGGGATTGTTGTGCCAGGCGGTAACAGGTGATCTTGATACTAGTAACATCAGGATCAAAAGCTGCTTCGCGGATAATATCGATCAAAGGGGTAAATGAATGGTAGGGGAAATGCAGCATCACATCTCTTTCCATCACCACATCTGACACCCGATGCTCCGTCAGCAGCGGGTGATCGAATGGTTTTTTTCGTTTTGTTTTTTCTTTGAATACCTGGTCAGGAAAATCCATGAAGTGCCTGAAATTATGGATGCGGCCACCCGGTATCAGGTTATCCCGCTTGGTCAGGTTCAACCGGCGTATCAGGTATTCCAGCAACCCGGCATCCATTTCACGATCATACACAAAACGAACGGGTTTACCTTTCCGCCGGTTCTTTAATCCTTTTTCAATTTTTTGCATGATGGTAGTGGACACATCATTTTCAATATCCATTTCTGCATCACGTGTCACTTTAAAAACATGCGACTGGTACTGGTCATACCCGAAATAGGAAAAAATGTCTGGAAGATTAAAACGGATCACATCTTCGAGCAGGATGATATGATATTCCTCCGGTTTGGAAGGCAACAAAAGAAACCGGCCCAGTACACGGCTGGGTACTTCAATGAGTGCATATTTCTTTTTTAATGCACTTTCTTTTTTCCACATCACTACAGCGAGATAAATAGATTTATCCCGCAGGTTGGGAAACACAGGAATGTTTTCGATCATCAGCGGGATCAGGTTCGGGCTTACTTCTTCTTCATAATAGTTCCTTACAAAACTCTGCTGCTCGTGGGAAAGATCTTTTTCTGTTTTGAGAAATATTTTTTGTTCGTTCAATTTTTGAAGTACCTCTTCCCAGATGCGGTTGAACTCTCCCTGCTGGTTCAGCACCAGCATCTGTATCTCATCCAGTATTTGCTGTGGATCATCTTCCAGGTGCATATTGGCTTTGCTGCCAAATTTGATCATGCGTTTCAGGGTAGCCACCCGTACCCGGAAAAACTCATCCATATTATTGGAAAAAATACCGAGGAAACGAACCCTCTCTCTTAAGGGAACAGTAGGGTCACCAGCTTCCTGCAAAACCCTTGCATTAAATGAAAGCCAGCTGATATCTCTTGCGATCGTCTTTTTTTTTGTAGAGGCCATAGCGATTGTGTCCATCTTATTTCATTGATAAGGTATGAAATTAATGAACGGGGTAAAAGTTTGATGTTAAGTTTTTAGAAACGTCAACTGTACTCAGGCTTTCCTGATCTGATCAATGATGCCGGTGGTGGAGAATCCTTCCAGGATCGGGTTGATCAGCACCCGGCCGCCGGCAGCAATCACTTCTTTAGCCCCGGCAATTTGCTCAACGGTATAATCGCCGCCTTTTACTAATACATCGGGTACAACTGAACTAATGAGCTGCAGGGGTGTATCTTCTTCAAACAGGACCACAGCATCCACGATCTGAAGGGAAGCAAGTAACAATGCTCTTGATTCCTGGTTGTTCACAGGGCGGCTGTCACCTTTCAATCGTTTTACAGAAGCATCTGCATTTAATCCTATAATAAGTATATCCGCTTCTTTAGCGGCTTGCGACAAGGAAAAAATATGACCCTGGTGAAGAATATCAAATACGCCATTGGTGAACGCAATGGTCTTGCCGGTTAACCGCCATTGCGCCACCCGCTGCATTAGTTGCGGGCTGGTCATGATTTTTTGTGGTATCAGGTCAGCTCGTTTCAATCTTCTTTTTTTTGTTATACCAGGGTAATGCTATGAAACTGATTAAGCCACCAATAAGTATCACAGTAGTTTGCGCCAGCCACAATATCCAACCAAATGCCAGTGCTATACCTTGTGATAATCCATAAAGCTGCATGGTTTTTTCCAATAAGAATGCATAAGCACCGATACCACCGGGTGTTACGATCATGCCTATACTGCCTGCTGACAACACGGTGAACGCTTCTTTGATGCCGTATTGCTCGGTTTCCTGCAAGGCATGAAAACCAAGATA
>CALRSN020000080.1:0-7818 GCA_943370865.1 Bordetella parapertussis | reverse complement strand
GGCTTGATGTAATCTCGCTGACCAAACAATTGCTCGATAGCAATATCATTGACATGAACATGCTGGAACCCGCAAGGCAGGATATAATGGCCCTGGCAAATAACCAGCTTAAGTCGCTTGTTAAACTGGGTGCTGATGATTATGATTACGATTACGAGGTAACAGAACTGGTAAGCCTGCTCGGCTATTTTAAAATACCTGCCACAGACGAACTGGTAAAAAAGTTTTTAAAAGTAAAGATTGCTGTAATCAAATTTGAGGCATTGATCACCTTAGTTAAAAACGGGCAAACAGCTTTCCCGGCGGAGATCAAGCAACTGGCAATAAATTTGAAATACCGTGCTATGTTGTTCAGGGAGCTGCAGCGGTTGAATAAAGAAAGTGTTTTTCCCGCAGACCAAAGAACCCAGCAGGAAATGGCCAAGGGGTATATATTTTTTAATGGAGATGAGGATGATGAAATGGACCCCGAAGGAGTAGATTTTATTTTCATTAAAAAGAAGGAGATAATGTATAAGGGTGAGAAGAAACGTTTCCTGTTATACCGGGTGGTGTATGGTGGCAGCCAGGAGCATGCCGGCAACCCGGAAGATGAAGAAGCTTATTCTTACCTGGGTGTCTCGGGACCATTTGATATGGATGCCCGGAACCCGCTGATCAGTGAAAAGGATGACATCAGCGGTATATATTATTCAGCTGAATTTGACGGGGAAAAGGTGGACGATTTTTTTGCAAAATATATGTCATGGTTTTTGAAAAATGAATAGATGAATCAACGGGAACTTTTTTTACGGCATGTGGCGCAAACTTCTTCCGCACCGCTGGCACTGGAGATCGTGAAAGCGGATTGTGCCAATTTGTATGATGCGTCCGGCAAGGAATATATTGACCTGATCGGTGGTATCAGCGTGGCCAATATCGGCCACCGGCATCCGAAAGTGATCGCAGCGATACAGGAGCAACTGGAAGCCTATCTACATATCATGGTCTATGGGGAATTCGTGGAAGCCCCGCAGGTGCAATATGCAAAACTGCTGACGGACAACTTACCCGCTTCCCTCAATACTGTTTACTTTACCAATTCCGGTGCTGAAGCCGTGGAAGGAGCCATGAAATTAGCCAAGCGGGTCACCAACCGCACACAGATCATTGCCTTCAATCATTCTTACCATGGCAGCACCCAGGGTGCATTAAGTATCATTGGTGATGAATACTGGCGCAATGCTTTTCGTCCGCTGCTGCCCGATGTGCTGCACCTGCCATATAATTCTTTTGAATCACTCAACGAGATCACCGAACAAACAGCCTGTGTGATCGCCGAGACCGTGCAGGCAGAAGCAGGCATACTGGCCCCCTCGAAAGAATGGATACAGGCATTCCGGAAAAAATGTACCGATACCGGGACATTACTAATACTCGATGAGATACAGGCCGGCTTTGGCCGCACCGGCCAACTCTGGGGTTTTGAAAACTTTGCTATCGTACCGGATGTGTTGTTACTCGGCAAAGCCTTGGGTGCCGGTATGCCCCTCGGTGCTTTTATTGCCGGTAAAAAATTAATGGATGCGTTTACGGATAACCCGGTGCTGGGACATATCACTACGTTTGGCGGTCACCCGGTTTGCTGTGCCGCCGGTATGGCCGGGTTGAAAGCTTTGCTGGAAGAAGGATGGATCGCAACCGTAAAAGCCAAAGAGGAATTATTCCGTTCCCTGCTGGTTCACCCGAAAATAAAAGCCGTCCGTTCTTACGGGTTGTGGATCGCCGTGGAGTTTGATTCATTTGAAACGAATAAGCAGGTCATTGATACATGTATTGTAGCCGGGGTGCTGACCGACTGGTTCTTATTTGCTTCTCACTGCCTGCGTATCTCCCCGCCACTGATCATTTCTGAACAGCAGATCGAGAAAGCCTGTGCGGTGATTGTGGCGGCTTGTGATCAGTAGTTGCCAAAGGCAAAATCATGGGCAGCGGAACAGGAAGTTTCGAAGAGCTGAGTTATTCAATTCTTGTTAACTTATCCCTACGGGGTATGAATCCAAAAATGTCCAGCCAGAGCTTTTCATCTAACCCTGCTTCTATAGTTTGTGAACCCTCTTCAAAAAAAGCGTATTCCCATTTTCGAAATAAGCCGTACAATTCGTCTTCAGTTGGTTTGTGATTGTATTTCTTTAAATGTAAATCCCGAAACCCAAATTTCATTCCGGTAGCACTATCTATAGCATAATCTGCGTAGTATATGAAACCCCAATGCCATTTGTTAAATGGCTTCTTATTAGAATACTTCTCACTTATATAGTATTCCATATTCCCGGTGGAGTCCGGTCCGGAAACTATAACAATGCATGATTTTATTTCTGAGCTAGTGCCACTTTTAATGTGTTTCCAGCAGAGAATTTTGCCATTTCTATTCCTTAATTCCCTGTTGCTGTCCCAACTGTCTGGAAACTCTGAGTTATAGATTTTTGATAAAGTATCAAGCTGTGCAAAAGTTGGAGCAGTATAAATTAGTATGACCAGGGAAAATAAATATTTTATGTATAATAATTTTAAATTCATCACAGCATCAATAATTACAATTAAAGCCAAGTTAGTGCCTGTATTTTAAAAGCAAGCAATAGCTTCTGCTAAATACCCACCATTTTAACGATGATTCAATTTCAAGTTCCGGTATTCAAGAAATGATTTTATGGTCAGCTTATACCAGTTTTTATATTCTGTATCTGTAAATGCATCAGGAGTTTTAAATTCTTCTAATAAAAGCAACTGCCGGTGTTGTTTCAGCAAGGCATCGGCCGGGCTCATACCATTGACTGCACAATAAAGAATATAATCAATGGTAACAGTTTCTTCCGGCATACTGATCTTTTTGCCAAGCACCTTTCCCGACCGGTCCAGCAGAATATAGGCCGGTGGGGCATTTAAATTCCATTTTGAAAGTATTGCTGTGTCGGCACAAAACAGGTTTATCCCTGTTGGCTGGTATTTTTTCAGGGAGGCTTTCCATTCCTTTTTGCTGTCTTCAACATGGATGTTGATGAACTGGATAGCTGTGTCCAGGCTGATCTCCTGTAATCTTTTCAGCAGTTGCTTCTGGTAAGGGAACTGGATGACGCTACCTCCGCAGGTGGTGGCCCATAGAGATATGTATAAAAACTTACCACTGAAATCACCCAGTTTTTTTTCATGCCCCTGTACATCCGTAAAAGTTATTGGTGAAAGATAAGTGCCGGTGTCCACATAAAACCGGGGTAGGTAAGTTGAATCAAACCAGGTTGAATTGGAGGGCTGTGAATTCCCGGCAAATACAATAAACAGGCAGGTAATAATCAATACTGTTCTCATAATAGCTGGTATACTATAAATATACAAACCGGGACAGTGTGATTAATGCAGTAAGCTGGAAAAGCAAGAAAATTAACATTTAAGTATAGCGGGACAAACCGATCAATGCACCTGGCCGTTTGTGGGAGAAGTTTGCCAAAGGCAAAATAATAAGGCTGCGAAACTGGATGTTTCGCAGAGCTGACAGTTCTACTTCCAGTTTTCAAGCCTCCAATTTGTTTCCAACCATTCTATCAAAAGAGTATCATTTGGATGTCCGTGTGGAGAAAGTGAGAGATCATCCTTGGTTAATACTTGTTTTAATTCCCGTTTTAATGTCTTTTGATCCACAATATGCCAACCTAAAAACTCACCTCTAACATTGTGTTCAGTTCTGGCTTTGATTGGAACTTTATATCCGGTAGGTATTTTAAATTCACCTATTCTTTCAATTGTCTTTTTTCTAAGGGCGGCTTTTACAACGAAATGAACACTGAAACGTTCCTTCTGATTTATTTCATCTTGGGTAATTTGAGATGTCTGCTTTATTGGTTCGAGCACACGAACAAGTTCTATTCCAAGGTCGCTTGTAGAAATATATTGTAAAAAGCCAAAGCCAATTTTCGTTTTGATTGAAAAAACTTCTCCTTCTTTTATTTTCATCTTGTCCTCCATTAGAATTGCCTATAACACGTAAATTTATGACACGTCTGGTACAGTTTCGTCCCGCTAATCAGTTCCAAACTGTATTAACTTAACCCATCAGTGATTTAAAAACATACGCCGCTGCAAGTGCACCAGCAATAGGTCCAATGATCGGCACCCAGGCATAGCCCCAGTCGCTGTCTCTTTTCCCCGGTATGGGTAAAATAAAATGTGCAATACGGGGGCCGAGGTCACGGGCCGGGTTAATCGCATATCCCGTGGCACCTCCGAGGGATAAACCAATACCCAGCACCAGCAGGGCAACAGGGAATGCATCTAAAGCACCTAACTTAACTGCCGATACAGCTTCCGCAGATTTTGAAGCGATCAATGCTCCAAATAATAATATAAAAGTGCCGATGGCTTCCGTGAGTGCATTATGTATTGGGCTCCTGATGGAAGGGGCTGTACAGAAAATGGCTTTTTTAAGATCGGCATCTGTTGTTACATCAAAATGTTTTTTATAAGCCAGCCAGCCGATCACCGCACCGGTAAATGCACCGGCTAACTGGGCAGCGAGATAAGTGGATACCAACGAAGGATCAAAATCACCAAATACGGCGAGTGCAATCGTAACAGCCGGGTTCAGGTGCCCGCTGCCACCCAGTGTAGTGGATACATACACGCCGATGAACACACCCATGGCCCAACCAAACGTAATAACGATCCAGCCACTGTTGTTGCCATTCGTTTTGCTCAATACCACGTTGGCTACCACGCCGGCACCCATGGTTATCAATAAAGCCGTACCAATAAATTCACCGAGGAAGGGATACATAATCGTTAGTTTGATGATTAGAATGTATAATGATGTGCAAGCTTTCTAAAGTTATTGATTTGTTCTGTTTTCCAGCTTTCATCTTTCGCTAAATACTGTGCCATGATCTTGGCCACCTGCGGGGCTTTTTGGATGGCCAGTTCTGCGTTCAGTAATAATTGGCGGGTGCGGCGGGATAAGAAATCTTCCACGGTCATACAGAGTTCCTGTTGTACCGACTGCTGAATCAATGCAGCCAGTTCTTCATCGGTTAATCCTTCAATAGATACAATGGGGGATGGCTGGTCATGTCCCTGTATTCGTAGTTCTTTGGTAATACATTTCCGTTCCGGCAGGTTCAGTTTGCTGATGGCGGTATCAATTATTTCTTCCGCCATCCTGCGGTAAGTTGTCCACTTTCCACCGGCAATAGTAAGCAGGCCGGATTCGGCCACATCAATCAAATGTTCTCTTGATAAAGCAGCGGTTGTTTTTTTATTGGCCTTTATCAGCGGACGAAGCCCTGCAAAAATGCTGCGGATATCACTGTACTGCGGGTCCTTGGTCAGGTAGCGGCTGATATGGGTAAGGATAAAATCTATTTCCTGTTTTTGGGCAATGGGTTCTTCAGTGATGGTATCAATGGCGGTATCGGTGGTGCCCAGTACGATCTTGTTATGCCAGGGTACAGCAAATAAAACACGGCCATCGTCGGTTCGGGGTATCATGATGGCTGTATCGCCGGGTAAAAATTCTTTGTCGACTACGATATGAATGCCCTGGCTGGCGGTGATGATGGGTTCATGTGCGGCATCATCTAGTTGCATGATCTGATCAGTGAACACACCCGTGGCATTGATGACCACTTTGGCATTAATGGTATAGTCATGGCCAGTGATGGTATCGTTGACGGTAACACCAATAATTTTATTGTCTTTTTTAAGTAATCCGGTTACGGCTGCATAGTTCAATAACGTGGCATTATAATAAGCAGCCGTTTTTGCCAGGTCAATAGCCAGTCTTGCATCATCAAACTGCCCGTCATGATACACCACACCACCCATAAGGTCTTCGGGTTCCAGGGTGGGTGCCAATGCCAGTATCTCTTCTTTGGATAACAATTCAGAAGGGCCGAGTCCAAGACTGCCGGCCATCCAGTCGTATATTTTTAAACCGATGCCGTAGAATGGTTTTTCCCACCATTTGTAATTCGGCACCACGAATTTTTGATTGTGTACCAGGTGCCGGGCATTGTGTAACAGCAATCCTCTTTCTTTCAGTGCTTCCATCACCAGTTTGATATTGCCCTGTTGTAAATAACGGACACCACCATGCACTAACTTGGTACTGCGGGAAGAAGTGCCTTTGCCAAAATCATATTTTTCAAACAGCACTGTTTTGAATCCTCTTGAGGCAGCATCTACTGCCGCACCCAAACCGGTGGCTCCTCCACCAATAATGCAGATATCCCATTCGGGTTGGGATTGGAGTTGCTGTATCATTGATGCTCTGTTCAATGCTGGTGGGAATCAAATTTGTCTTTCGTGTAATAAAGCTCTTCAGAAGTCTCCCCTTCAGGGGAGATTTAGAGGGGTGTTTTTCTTATTCATTCGCCCACGCAATCGACGCCTTCACGGCCCGTTGCCATCCATGGGTCAGTTTTGTTCTTTCTTCTTCTTTCATAAAAGGAGAGAAGAATTTGTCAACCTGCCATTGTTCCCGGATATCGTCAATATTTTTCCAGTAGCTCACGGCCAGCCCGGCGAGGTATGCAGCACCCAACGCTGTTGTTTCTGTTATTTTCGGACGCACCACTTTACAATTCAGGATATCACTTTGAAATTGCATCAGGGGATTATTTACTGTGGCACCACCATCCACCCGCAGTTCTTTGATATGAATACCTGAATCCGCTTCCATCGCTTTCAATACATCCCAGGTCTGGTACGCAATGCTGTCCAAAGCAGCTCTGGCAATATGTGCATTGTTGCTGCCCCTGGTTAACCCGAAAATAGTTCCTCTTGCATACTGGTTCCAGTGGGGGGCACCCAGCCCGGCAAAAGCTGGAACGATATAAACACCAGCGCTGTCCGTTACCGTGCTGATCAGGGTTTCAATTTCTTTGGCGGTACGAATGATCTTCAACTCATCCCGCAGCCATTGCACCACGGCACCGGCAATGAACACACTTCCTTCCAGTGCATATTCGGTTTTGCCATCGATCTGCCAGGCAATGGTGGTCAGTAAATTATTTTTTGAAGTGATGGCTTTCTCCCCGGTATTCATCAGCATGAAACAACCCGTGCCATATGTATTTTTCACCATACCCGGTTGTGTGCAAAGCTGGCCAAACAAAGCAGCCTGCTGATCACCGGCCATGCCTGCAATAGGCACTCTTGAATCCGGGATGATACTGCCGGTAACACCATACACTTTACTGGAAGCTTTTACTTCCGGTAAAATCGCAGCCGGAATTTTAAATAGTTTCAACAGGTCTTCATCCCATTGCAGGGTATGAATATTGAACAGCATGGTGCGGGAGGCATTGGAAACGTCGGTAACATGTATTTCACCGTTCGTTAAATTCCAGGTGAGCCAGGAATCGATAGTACCAAAAGCGAGTTCACCTTTTTCAGCTCTTTCCCTGGCACCGCTCACATTATCCAATATCCATTTCAGTTTGGTGGCGGAGAAATAAGCATCAATGATCAAACCGGTGCGTTGCTGGATAGCAGCAGCCATACCCGCTTCTTTCAGTTCATCACAAAAATTCGCTGTTCTCCTGTCCTGCCACACGATAGCATTATAAACAGGCAGCCCGGTCTTGCGGTCCCACACTACGGTTGTTTCCCGTTGATTCGTGATACCAATCGCAGCGATCTGTTTCATATTGATCTTGGCTTTGGCCAATGCTTCCGCCATGGTACCATACTGGGTACTCCATATTTCACTCGCATCATGTTCCACCCAACCCGGTTGCGGAAAAATTTGTTTGAATTCTTTTTGCGCCATGCTGATGATATTACCTTGTT
>CALRSN020000079.1:0-7827 GCA_943370865.1 Bordetella parapertussis | reverse complement strand
ATTTCAATGAAAGCAAAATTGAATTTGTATTTGATGAGTTTATAGGCGATATGATCAGTGCACAACAGGAGCTGCTGATCTCACCTATACCTAAGACGATGCCGACGGTAACTTCGAAACTCCGTAACCTTACGGTCAAATGGAAGGATTCACTGGAAGCAAACACTACCTACACGATCAACTTTGGTAATACGATCAAAGACATTAATGAATCCAATGTGCTGAAGGATTTTACCTATACGTTCACCACGGGCAGCTATTTTGATTCATTGGAGTTGAGAGGAAATGTAATTCTTGCTGAAACAGGGAAGCTGGATACCACCTTAATCGTCATGCTGCACAGTAGCGGTGACGATTCAGCTGTGGTCAATCAAAAACCCCGCTATGTTACCAAACTGGATGGCAAAGGCAATTTTCATTTTAAGAACCTTCCTGCCAAAACCTATTATTTATATGCACTGAAAGACGATAACAGGGCCTACCATTATTTCGGGAATAAGCAGGTATTTGGTTATGCTACGGCTCCCGTCATCATTTCTGATACAACTGCCCCTGTTACCTTGTATGCTTATGGTCCTGCCCAGGCAGCCGCAGCAGGGCCCGCACTTCCTGGGATTCTCAATGCCGGCGGGCGAAGAGCAACCACTGCATCAGCCGACCGCCGTTTACGATTCTCAACCAATTTGGCGAATAACCAACAGGACCTGCTGGGTGATTTTATCATGAGTTTTGAACAAGGGTTACGGAATTATGATTCCACCAAAGTGGGGTTGTTTACAGACAGTACCTATACCCCCGTCAAAGAGTATAGTTTTCAGAAAGACAGTACAGGCCGGCAGTTGAAGCTTGTTCATACATGGAAGGAAAGCACCACTTATCATTTTGTTTTCGATAAAGAATTTGCGGAGGATTCTGCCGGGAAAAAATTGCTGAAAACTGATACCCTCAGTTTTGTCACCAAAAAATTATCTGACTACGGCCAATTGAAAATTAAATTCCGGAATCTCGATCTGGCTAAAAACCCGGTACTCATCTTTGTTTTAAGTGGGAATGTTACCCGTTCCATCCCCATGAACAGTACTGAGCTGCTGCAACCACTGTTCTTTCCCGGCGATTATGAGCTGCGGATATTGTATGATGATAATAAGAACGGCAAATGGGATCCGGGTGAATTCTTTGGCAAAAAGAAACAACCGGAGCTGGTAAAACCGGTTGAACGAAAGATCGTCGTCAAACCTAATTGGGAAAACGAGTTTGAGATCGCTTTATAGGTAAAATATTTTCCTGTGTGACTCCAAACCAGGAACTCCAAACCTCAAACTTTCTACCTTTGCTTCATGCAATTCTCTTCTGCTTTATTAGAAAATGCGGTCAACGAATTTGCCAAACTTCCCGGTATTGGCAAGAAAACGGCTTTGCGGCTGGTCTTGCATTTACTCAAACAGGATACTGGTGAGGTCACACATTTCAGTGATATTATTGCCAAAATGCGGTCGGAGATCAAATTTTGCCAGCGTTGTTTCAATGTGGCGGACGGCGATATCTGTTCCATTTGTGCCAATTCGATGCGCAAACAGGAGATCATCTGCGTGGTGGAGAGTATCCGGGATGTGATCGCCATTGAAAGTACCCAGCAATTCAACGGAACTTACCACGTTCTGGGCGGTGTCATTTCCCCGCTGGACGGAGTGGGACCCGATCAGCTGAACATCGAATCGCTGGCCAACCGGATCAAAAAGGAACAAACCCAGGAGCTGATCTTTGCACTGAACCCTAATATCCAGGGAGATACAACCATTTATTACATACAAAAGAAATTGCAGGGACTTTCCTGCCGTATTACTACGATAGCCCGGGGTATTGCCTTTGGCGGCGAGCTGGAATATGCTGATGAAATGACCCTGGCCCGCAGCCTCCAAAACCGCTTGCCGGTAGAGAGTTACGTCAATAGCCGCTAAGCTTTAACGCTTTGATATTAAAGATAGTTATAGTAGCTTTGTCACTTCTTGGGCGGATTTGTTTATTGTTCGGCCTGCAGTAACTGAACTAATAAACGTTAACGAAACTTCACTTACAGTTTCCCGGCGTTTATACAGTTAATAAAGATGTACCGGTCTTCGGTTCGCTGCCAGCCATCATCACAGTAACTACCAGCCCGGCAAAAGGATTCTTATATGGCAGATATCAGGAAAGAACTGGAAAAAAGAATACTCATCATTGATGGTGCCATGGGTACCATGATACAACGTTATAAACTTGCGGAGGCAGATTACCGTGGCGTACGTTTTAAAGACTGGCCTTGTGATGTAAAAGGAAATAATGACCTGCTCAATATCACACAGCCACAGATCATCACCGAGATTCATAAGCAATACCTCGATGCAGGGGCTGATATTATTGAGACCAATACCTTCAGCAGCACGGTGATCGCCATGGCGGATTATGAAATGCAGTCGCTGGCCTATGAATTGAATGTGGCTGCTGCTAAATGTGCGAAAGAAGCGATTCGCCAGTCTGGTAAGACGGCCTGGGTGGCTGGCGCTATCGGCCCGCTGAATAAAACATTATCACTTTCCCCGGATGTAAATAATCCCGGTTTCCGGGCTGTTACGTTTGATGAAGTGGTAGCTGCTTATTATGAGCAAGTGAAAGGACTGGTAGATGGGGGAGTGGACCTGTTGTTGATCGAAACCATTTTTGATACACTGAATGCCAAGGCTGCCATTTACGCCATTAAAAAATATTTCCGCGATACAAAGAAGGAATCATTGCCGGTGATGATCAGCGGAACGATCACTGATGCTTCCGGCAGAACACTGAGCGGACAAACACTGGAAGCATTTTATACTTCTGTCATGCATGCAAAGCCATTAAGTATCGGTTTGAATTGTGCTTTGGGAGCAAAAGAAATGCGTCCGCATATCGAGGAGCTGAGCCAGATATCTTCCTGTTATGTATCTGCTTATCCCAATGCGGGTTTGCCCAATGCAATGGGTGAGTATGACGAGCACCCGGAAGATACCGGTCATTACCTGGAAGAATGGGCCAAAGAAGGATTTGTAAATATTGTGGGCGGCTGTTGCGGCACCACACCCGATCATATCAAACATATTGCTGAACATGTAAAAGGTCTTACACCAAGGCCATTACCAATCATTGAAAAAGAGTTAGTATGACATTATCACAGATTTTATTTTTAGCAGCAATTCTTATTCTTATCGTTAACAATTTTTCTGATATCAGGAAAGTGTTTGTAAAAAGAAGTTCATAAATGCAGGATAACGTTATTATCAGGCCCTACCTGCGACTGGCAGGTTTGGAGCCACTGGTCGTTCGCCCCGAGACCAATTTTGTCAATGTAGGTGAGAGAACAAATGTAACAGGCTCCAAGAAATTTGCCCGCCTCATCAGGGAAAATAAATACGAAGAAGCACTAAGTGTGGCCCGCCAGCAGGTGGAAAATGGTGCCCAGGTGCTGGATGTGAATATGGATGATGCACTGCTGGATGGAGTAAGAGCCATGACCACTTTCCTGAATCTTTTACAAAGCGAACCCGATATTGCCAAGATCCCGATCATGATCGACAGCTCTAAGTTTGAGATCATTGAAGCAGGGTTGAAATGTGTGCAGGGAAAATGCATCGTTAACTCTATTTCTATGAAAGAAGGGGAGGCGAAATTCATTGAGCAGGCGATTATCTGCCAGAGTTACGGGGCTTCTGTTATCGTGATGGCCTTTGATGAAAAAGGACAGGCAGATACCAAACAACGCAAAGTAGATATCTGTCACCGGGCATACAAAATATTGATCGAACAGGTTGGTTACGATCCACAGGATATTATTTTCGACCCCAATATTTTTGCTGTAGCTACGGGATTGGAGGAACATAATAATTATGGTGTTGATTTCATTGAAGCCACCCGGGAAATAAAACAACTGATGCCGCTTACTAAAGTAAGTGGCGGTGTCAGTAACCTCTCTTTCTCTTTCCGTGGGAATGATCATGTGCGGGAAGCCATGCATTCTGTTTTCCTGTATTATACCATCAAAGCCGGGATGGATATGGGTATCGTAAATGCCGGTCAGCTGGTAGTATACGATGAGATCGAACCGGCTTTGAGAGAGCTGTGTGAAGATGTGATCCTGAACAGAAATAATGACAATAACGAGGCTACGGAGAAACTGATCGCTTTTGCAGAAACAGTAAAGGCGAAAGGAAAGGAAATAGTGAAAGATGAAAGTTGGCGCAAAACTTCTGTGGAAGAAAGATTAAAACATTCGTTGGTCAATGGCATCACCGACTATATTGATGCTGATACCGAAGAGGCGAGATTAAAATACCCCACACCGCTTGAAGTAATTGAAGGGCCATTGATGGCAGGTATGGATGTGGTGGGCGACCTGTTTGGTGCCGGTAAAATGTTCCTGCCGCAGGTGGTAAAGAGTGCAAGGGTGATGAAAAAAAGTGTGGCGGTATTAACACCCTTTATTGAAGCAGAAAAAGAAGAACGCCGCCAGGCACATTTAGCCGCCGGAACTATCAATGAAGAAGGAGCCGGGGCTCCGAAAGTATTGTTGGCAACCGTGAAGGGCGATGTGCATGATATAGGTAAGAACATTGTTGGAGTAGTACTCGGTTGTAACGGGTATGATATCATTGACCTTGGTGTCATGGTGCCTGCTGATAAGATATTAGACACAGCTGTTAAAGAGAATGTTGATATCATTGGCCTGAGTGGTTTGATCACACCTTCACTTGATGAGATGGTGCATGTGGCGCATGAAATGAAGCGTCGCAATATGAAACAACCCTTGCTGATCGGTGGAGCCACTACCTCCCGGATGCATACGGCGGTGAAAATCGCCCCTCAATATGATAATGGTGTACTGCATGTACTCGATGCTTCAAGAAGTGTAACGGCCGTGAGCTCTTTATTGAGCAAAGACCAGAAAGAAAGTTTCCTGAAGGAAGTGGATAAAGAGTATAGCGATCTGCGTACCCAGTTCCTCAATAAGAACAAGACAAGGGTATTGATTCCCTATTCAGAAGCGGCTATTACGAAAGAGTATTTTGACTGGAAGAATTATAAACCTACTGTACCGGCTGTGAGCGGGGTGAAAGTGCTGAAGGCATTCGACCTGGCCACTATTGCACAATATATTGACTGGGGTCCTTTCTTTATTGCCTGGGAAATGCCGGGCCATTTCCCCGAAGTATTATCCGATAAGATATTTGGTACAGAAGCCAAACGTATCTATGATGATGCACAGAAACTCGTGGCAAAGATCGTTGCGGAAAAATGGTTTACAGCTGATGGGGTGATCGGTTTCTGGCCGGCCAGCAGCAATAATGCAGATACAGTAACACTGCAAACAGGTAAAGGAGAAGTGAAACTGGAATCATTACGCCAGCAAATGAAAAAAGCTGTCGGTCAGCCTTGTTTCTCCTTAGCAGACTTCATCAAACCCAAAGAATTGGGTGAAGATTATATGGGAGCTTTTGCTGTTACCATTCATGGTGCCAAGAAGCATGTAGATAAATTTGCTGCTGATCACGATGAGTATAATAAGATTTTGGTCCAGGTGTTAGCTGATCGTTTTGTAGAAGCCTTTGCTGAATGTTTGCACCAGCAAACGAGGAAAGAGCATTGGGGATATGAAAAGAATGAAACCCTGACCAACGAACAACTGATCAAAGAACAGTATAAAGGCATCCGCCCGGCACCGGGTTACCCGGCCTGCCCTGACCATACCGAGAAGATCAAACTGTTTTACTTGCTGAATGTGACAGAGAATATTGGTATTGAACTCACCGAGAGTTTAGCGATGAACCCGCCAGCTTCTGTTTGTGGCTGGTATATAGCGCATCCGCAAAGCCATTATTTCGGACTTGGTAAAATTGGCAGAGACCAGCTGGAAGACTATGCTAAGCGCAAGGACATGAGTTTGGAAGAAGCAGAGAAATGGTTAAGACCGGTATTAGAATAACCTTACTCTTTGGTCCATAAACGCTGGTTTAATTTCAGTTCGTCGATGATCCCAAGAACCATCTGCACAGTATTGTAATAATCACTGATCGTATTGTAATCATTCGCTGAGAATACAGAAGGTTCAAACAGATCCTCTTTAATAGGTACAGCCACATAGATATTGGTATTGACGAAAGAAAAAGCTGTTTTTTGCCCCATCATATCCTGGAGTTTTGATAACCGTTCCATAAATGAGGGAGTCAGGATATACCGGGCTTCCACCTGGTCAGTGCTGTACACAATAAACCTGTTCTCAAACTCACTACTTTCCAGTTTCACTTTGGCCAGGTCCCAGGCAAAAGAAGAAAACAGTTTGTTTAAAAAATTCAGCTGGGGGTTGTGTTCACTCCATACATAGGTTCTTCCCTGGAAATGCTTATTAAAGTCACCGATGAAAAACAAACCCTTGAAAATGGTTTCCCAATGTGCATTCTTACCACTTCCAACCTTGTGCTCGGTATGCAGCTCTGAAAAACAGAAAAAAGTTTTATCCCTTTTGCCTTCGATATAATCATCTCCTTTAAACCGTTCCGGTTTTTCAATAAAAAGTCCACTGCTATCATAATCAGTGCGGCTGATATGACTGGCCGGATCATACTGGAAAGAAGGGTCGATAAAGTTGATTATTTTCCGAACAATGGTTTCCTTATACTTTGAGACGTATGCTTTTTTCCTGTAATAAAGCCGGACCACGGCAATAATGCCGCCGAGGAATAAAATAAAGGGAGGTAAACCGGCGAAATCTGTACGGGAAGAAGAAGCGATAATAACAGCTATAACAGCAGCCACAAATAGCAAGCAGGTAATCACAGCCAATTTTTTTACAGAGTGTCTCTCCATTTCCAATGGCTGCAGTAAGTCATGGAGTTCATTGTCGTAAAACTGTTTGAAATTATTGTCAGCTGCCATGGCGGCTTATTGGTTAATAGTAATAACAGGCACTGCTTTATCCGTCTCCGGGATAGTGAAATAGGTTTTATGTTTCAGATTCATCCAGGAGGCGATCACAGAAGAAGGAAACATTTCTATTGCATTGTGATAATCATTAACCGCTGCATTATAAAATCGCCTTGCAGCAGCCAGTTGCTCTTCTGTTTCATTAATAGCTCCCTGCAATTTTAAAAAATTATCACTGGCTTTTAGATCAGGATAATTTTCAAAGCTGATAAATACCTGTTGCAACGTATCGTTGATCTGGTTATCAAGTACTACTTTGTCATTGGCAGATAATTTGAATTCCATTGCTTGTTGCCGTAGGGTAGTCAGGTTGGTCAGTAGTTCTCTTTCATGCTGCATATATCCTTTTACAGTATCTACCAACTGGGGGATCAGGTCATACCTTTTTTTCAGCATCACATCCATCGAGAAAAAAGCATTATCGACAGCATTTTTCCGGCTGATCAGTTTATTGTAGATAATAATAACCAGCAGTAAAAGAAAAATGAGGATCGCTGCAATGATTACCATAAAACGTGAATATTAGGTATGAATTTACTTTAATCCCTGCTTTTCAAACCTGATTTAAATGGCTCCGGGCACTGGAGAATGGCTGAGATGAATCCCCGGATAGACCAGATTATGTTACCTGGCTTTAATAACTCTTGTCTTGGTCCATGTGTCATGCCAGGGTTCGCAGGGTGCACCCAACCCGCTAAAAGCTTCAAACGGTACAATGCGGGATAATGTCCTTAGTAACGCATTCTTGAAAGTAAGGTTTTGCCCATCTGCACGGATAGCTCTGGTGCCGGTAATAAGTTTACCAAGTGTGTAGCCTTTGAATGCGGCTTCGCAGATAGT
>CALRSN020000078.1:0-7898 GCA_943370865.1 Bordetella parapertussis | reverse complement strand
TTTTGTACCACAAACAGAAGTAGACCAGTTCAAAAAACAAATGGATTCCATCGGGGCAAAATATACGTTCAAGGCCTATGACAGCGCCACCCATGCTTTCACCAACCCTAACGCAACAGCTATGGGACAAAAATTCAATATCCCGATTGCTTACAATGCAGCCGCTGATTCTGCTTCCTGGAAAGACATGAAAGAATTCTTCAATAGCATTTTCAAATAAGTGTTTCCTACTATAAAAAGAGGCCGGAATCGATGATTCCGGCTTCTTTTAGCCAATAATGGTAATTTTACGGTAGAAAGAGTAAAATACTTAGAAAAAATACGTGTAAAAGCTATGGGATTTAATGACTGCTTTCTATTTTGCAGTCCCGATGAAACAAATACGTATCCCCTTGAAACAAACTATTCTTTCCCTGCTTATTGCAAGCACAGTATTATCTTCCTGTCATAAAGAAAATATTACAGTACCAGTAGAAGCCTGTACTCCACAGACAGAAAACCCCACCGGTCGCAGTTATGAGAATGGTGAAATTGTTTCTGTCAACTATTCTAAAAAGAATTGTGGCATTATTCCACTCAGCACCCGCAACTACTGGGTATATCAAGACTCTGTTTTTAATGACGGTGTTTTTGTAAAAGTGAAAATGGATACCCTGCAATTCAGCAAGACATACCAGTCGGTTACCGACCAGCTCATCTGGTGGGAAACGAATATTAATATCGGTCTGCCAGACTTGATATATGCTAATGACTCAGCCATCTTCCTCGCTGAATATCGTCTTTTTGCCACCGACCCGATCAGGGATGCCAAAAAAGAATATGGACTCTTCCCCGGCGATTCGGTAAAATATTTTACCAGCTTTGAAGATAATGCTGCCTTTGGCCGCTCGGTTAAAATGCAGGAGAACATATATACACCCGCCGGCAAGTTTGGCGATTGCCTCTTGTTTGAAAAGAAAGCCCCTTTCTCCCGCAAAGACCAGGTATACCTTAAACCAGGCCTGGGTGTTGTAAAATATATTTCTGAAAGAGCTCCTATGGGAATGCCGGTTTTAAAGATCCAGCAGATTTCTACACTGGTCAGTTACCATATTGAGTAATTACCCTGCCATCAACTGATTTAATTATTTTAAGCCGGCGTGAACGAGCCGGCTTTTTGGTAAGTATCTATTCCTGCAACAATCAAATTCATAGGTCAAAGGCACTTACTGATATACAAGCTGTTTTAAAAGCAAAGGGAAAAATACTACTGGTTCATTTTCCTGATCTCCCCCGCCATCAGCTTCATGTAAGAAGCATATTCGTGGATAAAACTTTCACCATCAGAAGGGAAACGGCCTCTTAGCTTTCCCATGGCAATATCCAGGCTCAGGTGTGCCTTGGCAGCCTGTGTGGAGTCATAAAAGAGTTTCATGAAATTGCTTTTTTCAGTCAAAGGCCTTAGCCCGATGGCGTGCTGGTAAAACTTGAAGGGCAGCATTACCCTTGAAGGAATAAAATAGCTGGATTCTCTATCTACTAAAAAGTAATACCTGGAATAATAATCAAGCATATCGGCCAGCCTATCTTTTAGTTGTTCGTCTGTCTCCGGGGTAGCAGGTCTTTTCCTCCACGCATTAGGTTTGTCATCAAAAAGCTGTGAGGCTTCCTTTCCCTTCAATTTCTTAAGCTTCCATTTTAGTTGAATTGATTCTCCATTATAGCGGATAGTCTCCACCAGTTCCATAACCTCATTCTTATACTGGTAAAACTCGGCGGTAAATGGAGAATAACCCTCACCCCCATTTTCCACCCGTAGCAATAAGTCGTCAGTAACCTTCCATTGCCCGCCCTTTTCCAGGCTATCCATCTGCCGGAACTCTCCTCCCTTATCAAAACGGACAAGTTTTAATCCCATCAGGCTGACTACAGAATCCTGTATTTCTCCATATACTTTTTTCTGATGACTATTATTGCCGTCATGATCAGGGTACACGACTAACCAGTTACCCTCAATATCATGAGCCCTCAATTCCTTATCCGTAAGTTTCTGTTTACAGGAAAACAAACTAACCAGTAACAGGAAGAAAATAATTCGCATCCTGCAAAATAGAAAAGTCCTTCCGTTTCCGGAAGGACTTGTTGCATTTCCCGTTATACTTGTTCACTCTTAGGGTAAGGTTATAAGACGTTGATTGTTGCCATCATTCCATGTCAGCAATGCTTTGTTATCACAGTCGCCGTTATTGGGGGCACCATAGTTCAGGAATAACACCCGGCTGTTGATCTTTATTTTCAGCAGGCCGTTACTGATCCAGGGGCAAACCACTTTCTTCACCAGCGGAGATTCTGTATTCAAAACAATACGCAGACCATTGTTGAATTCAGTTTCTGATCTTCCTTCTACGGTAAACACATCGTCACGGCAGATCGCAGTTGAACCGCCTGCAATTTGTTTTACGTACTTCAGGCTCTGATAAGCATAACCTCTTCCGTTTGGCAGGGTTACACGACCACCCACCACCTGCACAGTAAATTTGATATTACCATTCTCGCTCAGGTTGCTGATCGTTTTAGTGCCTTCGATGTGGGCACGGTTCAGGTAGAAATTACGAAGTGTGATCGTAGCTACAGCACCTGGACGACGGATCGGAGCAGTCAGGTGAATGATCACCGCTCCTTTACGGAACTTACCATCGGCACAGATACATCCATCACCAAAGTCGATCGTAATTGTTTTGGGATAAGTGCTGTCATTGGGAGTTACAGTGATCTCAGCACAATGACCAATACGCAAACGCAATTCAGCAAAAAGAAATACACGATTCCTGCCTTCTTCAGCAGAACGTCCGGAAGTACTGACAACGCCTTCTTCTTCGGCAGCTGTCATACCCAGGTCTTCCACATCATCAAAACTGGCTTCGGCCTGTGCACTTTCATCAGAATAAGTGGCGGCTTCTTCCTCGGTCAAAGGAGTGGAATCAGATAAACTGGCTTCTTTTTTACAGGAATAAAGGATCGTGGCAAACAATACTGCAAAGGCAGCGATCGTAAGGCGGTTAATTGAGAAAAGTTTCATGGCTATACTTTTTAGGGTTGTGGAATCATTTAACGTAACATTGGAGTTTTTAAGCGCAGGAAAGTTTAACTGACCGCTAAAAAAATTATTTTCGGGCCGCATGAAGAGCATAATCAGCTATATAAGAACCTATTTTCAGGAAACAGACAAACGGGTATTAAGCATTGTTTCGGTGTTGACGGCCTTGTTGATCGGGTTGAACTACTATTTTCAACTGGATGATAGCATCAGCAATCGCCATTCTTTTGGGTTTAGTTTCATATTCCGTTATCTTATTTTTTTGATCGCTTTCGGTCTTCCTTACTTTACTATTTATATAAACAACCCGAAAAGCAATTTCCATCAACCCGTATTTCTCTTCTTAATTTTCCTTGCTCCGGCCATCTTTGCCTTGAAGACTTCTTTCAGTATCTCCTTCAGCATCACTGACAGTTATACGATGAATAATTACTGGAACCATGTTTTATACTGGCCTATTTTATTACTCATTATTGTAACCATCTTATTTACCTGCTGGAGATTTTTTGATAAAGAGCAACCTTTTTATGGTACCAGCACCAAAGACATGGTTTGGAAACCCTATTGGATGATGCTTATCATTATGCTGCCCTTAATAGCAGCTGCTTCCACGCAACCTGATTTCCTGGCAGTATACCCGAAATTGAAATCCATCACTTCGCTCAGTAACACGGAGCTTTCATGGTGGCATAAACTGTTATTTGAATTTTCATATGGCAGCGACTTTATCAGCATTGAATTATTCTTTCGTGGTTTCCTTATCCTTGCTTTTGTAAAATGGGCCGGTAAAGATGCGATATTACCAATGGCATGCTTTTATTGTACCATTCATTTTGGTAAACCATTGGGTGAATGTATCAGCTCCTATTTTGGCGGACTATTGCTTGGTATTGTCGTTTATAATACCCGTTCCATCTGGGGCGGACTGATGGTACATCTTGGTATTGCCTGGCTGATGGAGTTGGGAGGGTATATTGGCAATAGCCTGTTACCGTGAAAGGAAGATATTTGAACTCCACTTTAGGAATGGGAAAAAAAGCTACAAGCCGGTAAGCCGGATTCTGTCGTGGGCTATCATTTATCTGTTCCGGCAGTTACCCACCGGAATCCATCTGCCTACCCTGTACCCTGACTGCCGTGAGGCAAGCTTGGGCGAGCAGCCCTCAAACGGTACTATACGTGGCATTTCAGCATGCAAGGTTTACCCGCCCATGATGTTACCATCAAAAGCTGTGAGCTTTTACCTCACATTTTCACCCTCACCCTGAAGTGCTTAGCAATTTCAAGGCAGTTATTTTCTGTGGCACTTTCTCTCCCCGATAAATCGGAGGCCGGCTCTTCACCGGTGCATTGCTCTGTGCTGTCCGGACTTTCCTACCTGATCACTCAAGTCGATAGCCTGGCTTGTAGCAGGGCAAAGGTAATTTTATTTTCTGAGCCGAATGAAAGTAGTACTGGTATCTTCTGTTGCATATTGTCCAGTCCATTATGGGATTGCACTATTCGTGTTTCAGTCTATAATCATGACATAAAATCTGAAATTTTTTGTACTAATTTCATTAAATAATAGATTTTGTATGAAACCATTTATCTGGATTTTTATACTGGTATTTACTTCCTGTAATTCTAGAACAAACGAAAAATCTAAAACTCAAGCCCAAAATCAATCAATTAAAAATATTCCAAAGAAGGAAACAATTATTTGGAATACAGAGCATGTAAAAATATCAGGCGATAGTAGTGGAAAATATAGTATCAATTATGCTTCTTATAAATTTGAACCCTATTTAAATTTTGAAGATTACACCACACCCCATATTTATAAAGGAAATCATGCCGTCATTAAACTTAATAGTCATGAGCTGGCAAGGCAATATAAAACAATCATAACCGAAACTTATTATAAAGAAGGTTTAAACTTTGCCGGACATTACTGTTTTATTTGGTGGGGCTGCGGTTCTCCCTGCAAAGGAAGTGCTGTTGTTGATCTCAAAACTGGGGACGTATATGAAGGACCGACTTCTTCGCTTGGATATGAATTCAAAAAAAACAGCCGAATGATAATTATAAATCCTCCTGATTCATCAGGTTTCTTTGATGATTGCGCCTTTTGTCACCCTGAAATCTGGATTTGGGATGAAGATGCAAAAAAATTTCACCAAAAAGAACCTACTTATAAATAATTATCAATACTGAAAATAAATCTCCGTTGCCCCATATCCAAACCTCGGGTCATACTGGTTCACAAAGGATTTTACTTCCCGTTTTAAGCGGAGTATGTCATGTATCTCATCCCGCAGCCGGCCCTCTCCCACGCCGTGTATCACGATCAGGGTGGGCTGGTGATGCGCCAGGGCCAGTTCAAAATATTTCTCAAAGGTCTTTAACTGCAGGCTTACGATCTCGTAATTGCTCATATGCTTCCAGTCGTCTGCCAGTTTTTCAATATGCAGGTCCACCACGCTGCGGGCTGGTTCCAGGTGTTCCCGCACCCGTTTGGCATCATACACTTTAAATCCTTTGGCAGCCAGGTTGCCAAAATCAATGGTATCTTCAAAAGCCCGGTCAGGGTACTGTTCAAATAAACGATGCGAGAAAGTGGCCTGGTTCTTAGTCCGTATCTCTTCGATCTTTGCAAAAAGCTGTTTGGGTTTCAGCCGCAGCGAAGCTTCATAAAATTCCGCCTTCTTTTTATCGGGCTCCAACAGCGAAAATTCAAAATCAAAAGTCGGGTTATCATTCAGATCGGAGAAAGGAATATCATGCAGGTAAAAATTCTCAAAGGGGTTTACCTGGTTCTTTAATTCAAAATCGACTTTGCCAAAGAAATTTAGTTTGTACGTAAACTTGTAGGGGGTCTCTGTCCTGTTCACCAAATGCAGTTTCAGTTCTTCCACCACTTCGTCGCCAAACTCATCCGTATCCATCACCGGCAGAAAAGTGAGCCATACGCCATCCACTACTTTCTTTTCCTGTGATGGCTTTTCTTTCCGTACATCATCCACATATTTCTTCTCCTTTTTATCCGGGAACATTTTCTTTTCCGTGAACCGTTTGAAATACGGGAAATCCACCTGGTCCATATAGACAGGGAAGGTCACTCCCTTCACTTCCACCATCATCATTTGTTTGTTGATGATGTCCACCACTTTGCCCTCCTCGTTGGAATGCAGGATCAGCACCGTATCGCCTATTTGGTATTTCATTCAGTAGTAATTAATAAACTGGTCAGCCTGCAAATTTACTGAAGAAACAGGCCCGGTGTATCATAAAAAATGAGTTGTACCGGTTGGTACAACTCATCCAGGTACTAATCAGAAATAATTTATTCGGCTGCCAGCTTGCTTTTCTTATACCCATAGAGGAAATAAATGATCAGCCCCAATAATAACCAGCCCAGGAACCAGGCCCAGTTGCTCTTGGTCATCCCGGTCAGCAGGTACAAACAGGTGGTAACACCCATCAGCGGGATCAATGAATATTTTTTAATAAAAGTTATGACAACCAGCAACAGGCAGATGACCCAGAAAACGATAATAGATATCTTAGGCGTGGCAAGGTCCATATAAGATACTCTGCCTTCTGCATACTCAGCATTCCCGGAGAAATCAAAATTCATCGCATCACTAAAATACCCGTTGCCATATTTGTAAAAAAGGAACCCGGCCAGTGCAATGATCAGCGGGTAGATGAATTGCCCGTTGATATAAGGAAGATTAAACCGTCCTGCTGTTTTTTCTTTTCGGGGTATCAGCAATACACCACCGCAAACCAGTACAAAGGCAAAGAGGGTGGCAATACTGGTGAAGTCAAGCACAAATGATTTATCTGTAAATAAGATCGGCACTCCCACTACTAAACCGGTAATGATCGTGGCGAAAGAAGGCGTTTTGAATTTACTGTGTATCTTTTGGAACACCGGTGGCAGCAATCCATCCCGGCTCATACTCATCCAGATGCGGGGCTGCCCCATCTGGAAAACAAGTAATACACTGGTCATAGCTACCACGGCACAAATAGAAACAAGGATTTGCATCCAGGGCACATTGAGATTTTGTGTTTCAAAGATGAAAGCCAGCGGATCTCCAACACCATCAAAATTCCGGTAGTTCACTGCTCCTGTCAATACCATCGACAATAATATATATACAACCGTACAGATCACTAGTGAATAGATCATTCCTTTGGGCAGATCCCGTTGCGGGTTCTTACTTTCTTCTGCCAATACACTCACTGCATCAAAACCGATATACGCAAAGAACACCCCACTTACAGCTGCCATCACCCCGCTAAACCCGTTCGGCATGAATGAACGGATACCTTCGTCATTGGCCGGAGTCCAGTTGAATGATAACCCGTTTGAAAAAACCAGGGCACCGCCCACCAGGATCACCAATGCAACAATCGCCAGCTTTAGTATCACCATGACGTTGCTGAAATTCCGGCTCTCTTTAATACCCCGGTAAACGAGATAAGTGATGAGCAGGTTAATGATGATAGCGGGCAGATCAAAAATGATACGAAGGTTACCCAGCATCGGTGCGGAATTCCAGGCATTGATCAGTTCCATATTCGATGAACCTTTGGCCACCGCTTTTTGTGCCTCTTTATAACTACAGGCAAGGTAATCTGGAATATGAATATTGACCTTATGCATAAATGAAGTGAAATAATCACTCCAGCTAAATGCCACATAAATATTACCAATAGAATATTCCATGATGAGTGCCCAGCCAATGATCCAGGCAAAGAGTTCGCCAAAGCTGGCATAGGAATACGTATAAGCACTTCCTGCCACCGGGATACGGCTGGCAAATTCTGA
>CALRSN020000077.1:0-7963 GCA_943370865.1 Bordetella parapertussis | reverse complement strand
GACGAAGATGGAAGCAAAACTTCAGGAAAGTGAATCTTTTTACCGTAACCTGATCGCTAATTCCCTGGATGGAATTGTATTGACGAATAAAGAGGGCAGGGTTACCTACTGCAGCCCTTCAGCCCTAAAAATTTCCGGCTATTCCAGGGACGAACTATCAGGACATTTCTTGTTTGAATTTATTCACCCGGATGATATGCCACTTGCACAAGAGGCATTTGCTGTGGAAGTCAGCAAAGAATCAGTATTAAACTATGTTTTATTAAGATTGCGGCATGCCAGCCGGGGCTGGGTCTGGTGTATGGTACGGGGGCATAATATGTTTGATAATCCCGGTATCAATGCCATGGCGATCTATTTTACAGATGACAGCCGCAGAAAACATATCGAAGATAAATTGAGAGACAGTGAGCAACGATTCCGTGATCTCATTGAAAATTTAGCAACAGGGGTTGTTTTACAGGATACAGAATCGCAGATGCTGATCTGCAATAAGGCAGCTTATACGTTATTAGGGCTTACCGAGGATCAATTACTGGGCCGGAGTTCATTTGATCCTTCCTGGAATGTGATACATGAAGACGGGACCGATTTTCCTGGTACTACACACCCGGTTCCAATGGCCGTAAAAACAAGGCAGCCTGTGCGGGATATTGTAATGGGTGTTTACCGCCCGGTTACTAAGGACAGGGTGTGGTTACTTGTCAACGCAGATCCAATTCTGAATGAAAATGACGAGATCATCCATGTTATCTGCACTTTCACGGATATAACAGAACAGAAAAAATTATCCCAGCAATTAGTGGAACAGGAAATACAAAAGCAAAAACAGATCACACAAGCGACGATTGACGGGCAGGAAAAAGAACGACGGGAGATCGGTAAAGAGCTGCACGATAATATTAACCAGCATATTACCACCACCCGGCTTTACCTCGAAGTGGGAGAGGAGAAAGCTGCAGGTGAAATAAAAGAAATGATACAACGGGCAAGGAAGGAGCTAACAGAAATATTCAACGTAGTACGAAATCTTTCCCAGTCATTAGTGCCGCCCACATTGGGCGATATTGGATTGATCGAGTCGGTAAAAGATGTTTGCAATTCGCTGAAAGTAACCCACAAGTTCAATGTTCATTTCAACTATCATTCTTTTTCGGAAGAAGTGTTGCCCGATAATATGAAACTGATGCTGTTCCGGATCATACAGGAACAGATCAATAATATCGTCCGCCATTCCGGGGGCGACACTATCCATATCAGGTTAATAGCTGATGCCGAAGCGGCAGAGTTGAGGATCAATGATAATGGAAAGGGGGTTGACCTTTCCAGGGGCCGTAAGGGCTTGGGGCTGACCAATATAACAAACAGGGCAGAGTTGTTTAACGGGAAAGTTGAGATTAAAACAGCCCCCGGTGAAGGGTTTATCCTGACGGTATCAGTACCCTTAAAATAACAAAATAGTCTGCCATCAATGGATTACCTTTGCGGCTTCTCAAACAAAGGCGGCTTTCATGAGTGACCCGATCAAACACGAATGCGGTCTTGCATTCATCAGGTTAAGGAAACCTTTCTCGTATTACCATCAGCAGTATGGCACCGTTTTATGGGGCCTCAATAAACTGTACCTGTTGATGGAAAAACAGCACAACCGGGGCCAAGATGGAGCCGGTGTGGCCGCTGTTAAACTCGATGTGGAGCCGGGTTACCCGTTCATGCAACGGATCCGGAGTAATGCACAACAGGCTATCGCCGATATTTTTCAGCAAATAGGAAAAGAGATCGAAGACCTCGAGCAGTATCACCCGGATATCAAGAATCACCCGGGGCTGATGAAAGGCCATGTGAAATTTTTAGGAGAATTGCTGTTGGGCCATCTCCGCTATGGCACACAAGGAAAAAACAAACTGGAATATTGCCACCCGTTTATCAACCGGGATACCATTCCTTCCCGTAACCTCGCACTGGCCGGGAATTTTAATATAGTTAATTCAGATGAATTATTTACCCTGATCGGTAAAGAGCCGCATCCCAATATTCGTTTCAGTGACCTGGCTGCTATGATCGAGCTGATGTATACTTTTTTATGCAAAGAAGATGAAGCATCACCCGGCAAGCTGGATATAAAGAAAGTATTGAAAAAAACCCTACCCTTACTGGATGGTGGTTTTCATGTGGCGGGTATGACAGGTAATGGAATTGGTTTTGTTTTTCGTGATGCACACGGTATCCGCCCTTCCTATTATTACATTAATGAGGAAGTGGTGGTAGCAGCTTCCGAAAGAGCAGCGATCCGTACGGCTTTTAATGTGGGCGAAAATGAAGTGCAGGAACTGATGCCGGGACAGGCATTGATCGTGGATGAAAACGGGGAGATCGAAATTGCGCAGGTGCTGGAACCAAAAGAAAGAAAGGCTTGCAGTTTTGAACGCATTTATTTCTCCAGGGGCAGTGATGAAAAGATCTACAGGGAAAGAAATGCATTGGGATATAACCTGAGTGAACCAGTACTGGATGCGATAGATCATGATTTAAGGAATACAATTTTTTCCTATATACCTAATACAGCCGAAACTGCATTTTTTGGAATGCTGAAAGGAATGGAAGACTACCTGAGTAAAGTGAAAGTGGAACGGATATTGAGCTGGGGTAAAGATTTTGATGAAGAGAAGCTCACGGAAATGGTGAACCGCCGGATCCGTATCGAGAAGATCGCTATCAAAGATGTGAAGATGCGGACCTTTATTACGGAAGATTCCGGCCGTAATGAAATGGTGCAACACGTTTATGATATTACATATGGCACTGTTCGTCCCGGACAGGATACACTGGTGGTGATCGATGATTCGATTGTAAGAGGAACCACCCTCAAAGAAAGTATTATCCGGATGCTGGCCCGGCTGAAACCAAGACGGATTATCATTGTTTCTTCTTCCCCGCAGATACGCTATCCCGATTGTTATGGAATTGATATGAGTAAGATGGGTGATTTTATTGCATTTAATGCTGCAGTGGAACTGATGAAGGAAAAGGGCATGCTGGGTACACTGACAGAACTCCTTGAAAAATGTAAAGAGCTGCAGCGGAATAATAAATTACATACCGAGAATGTGGTAAGGCATTTATATAAGCCATTTACTGCAGAAGAAATATCTGCCAAGATCGCCCAGCTGATCACTCCTCCGGGTTTGAATATACCTGTTGATGTGATCTTCCAGAGCATTGAAGACCTGCACAAAGCTTGTCCGAATAATTTAGGCGACTGGTATTTTACCGGTAACTACCCGACTCCCGGCGGTAATAAAGTAGTGAATAAGGCCTTTATGAATTATATGGAAGGAAAGAATGTTAGAGGTTATTAATGCAGGCAATAAAAATTGAAAAATTATATTCAATGATAAACTCTCTGACTTGAAAACTCTTTTGCTTATCCGCCATGCCAAGAGCGACTGGAATGATGCTTCCTTAAGCGATTTTGACCGTCCTTTAAATGAAAGAGGTAAAAGAGATGCCCCTTTGATGGCACAACGGCTGCTGGATAAAAAAATCGGGATTGATCTTTTTGTATCAAGCCCTGCTAAAAGAGCAAAAAAAACAGCCACTATTTTCGCTGAAGCCTATGGTCTTGATAAGAAGCAGGTTGAATTTTATGATGAACTTTATCTCGCCCCGGAGAAAGTTTTTTCTGCAGTGATCAGTAAGCTGAATAATAATGCAGCTGCTGTTGCCATTTTTGCTCACAACCCCGGAATCACCGATTTTGCCAATTCGCTTACCAACACAAGAATTGACGACATGCCCACCTGCTGCATTTTTGCAGTGCAGGCAGCTTGTAATAGCTGGAATGAATTTGCTACCGCAAAGAAAACATTCCTCTTTGTAGATTACCCGAAAGCATAAACTATTCTTCGATGACGGGTGTGTTCTTCCGGCTCACTAAATAAACTCCTGTAAAAATCATTATCCCGGAAATGATCTTTTCTGCAGTAAAATGTTCTTGCAGGAATAAGGTGGCAATGATAGCCGCAAAAATGGGTTGAGTGTATATATAAGAACCGGTGATACCTGCACCAAGGTGGTTGATACCATAAATATTAAATGAATAAGCCAGGAATGTTCCGCAAACAACAATGAATGACAGGGAAGCAAAATGTGACCAGTCATATTGCTGCCAGTCAATAGCCGCAAACTGACTCCAGCCAAATGGTAGTATCATCACAAAACCAAACGTGAATACCCAACGGATGACATGTAATGGCGGATAGACCTGCATCAATGGCTTTACAATGATAAAATAGATGGTATAAGCAATGGCATTCAGCACAATGAAGAGATCGCCTGATAATGTCGCAGTACCAGCTTTTTCCTTTGACAATATAAGTAACACGGCGCCACCAATACCGAGAGAGAGCCCCAATGCTTTCAGCAAAGTGATCTTTTCTCTTAATACCCAAAATGCCAGAATGGTGATCAGTAATGGTGTACACAACATGAGTAAGGAAGCATGAATGGTCGAGGTCATTGTCAGACCTTTGATAAATAACATTTGGTTAATGGCCACACCCGTTAACCCACAAAGCAAAAATCGTGAAAGGTGTTCTTTGCGGATGCCGGCTTTTGTTTTTCCCAACAGCCAGAATGACCAGAATAATACAAGGCTCACACCCACCCGGATGACGTTCAGCCCGTAGGGCCCGACTAAGGAGGGGGAAATATATTTTACCAGGCTAAAATTGCTGGCGAAAAATATATTAGTAAACAAGACAGCTATATGTGCTTTGGTTGTTGTCTTCAGAAGAAATAATTATCCGGTAAAGTTAGCCCCGAAACTTTTATCAGGCAGACAGCGACTGTATAAATGAGGAAATTGTTTCTTTTAATGTGCCACCGTTATTTACAGGAAAAGGTTGATAAGAAAATGTAGTTGCTTCTGCTAATGCAGCGGGTAAGGAGAAATTCTTTTGTGATATGCACAGGGCCATTTTTTTCTCCGTTAAGTATTCTGCAAGGTATTCCTGCTCTGTTTGACCTGGAGTTGGGATCAGTATCGTTTTCTTTTGTAAGGCAGCCATATCCATCACTGTACTATACCCGCTCCGGCTGATAACATATTCTGCCTGGATAACCTCTTTTTGTAACTCTTCGGCAGGTAAATGATTATAAAAGCGGATCATATTCGTGGACGGCAAAAGCGATTTTCCCGAAGGCAGCCCCCTTACAATAGTTGCCGTTCCGTTATAATGTGCAATTTCATGAACGATCTTATCCTCCAGCAATGACCGCTGGGGTTCAGGGCCTGAAAGGATAAACAAGATGTGATTATTATTTTCTTTCTTTTCTTCCATATAATGATTGAACCGGGATAATAAACCAATATAGTTTGATGGAATACCCGGCATTTTACCGGGATGTGAAAGTGTTCCTGCCAGGCCGTTTATCATCTCATCAGGTATCCAGCATTCTGCAAACCGGTTGATATAGCTGTAATTCCTTTTTTGTATCAGCCGTTCGCTCCATTTTCCCAACGGGCTTTTGATCGTTAACTGGTGTGTAATAAAAACCGAGGGGATTTTTTTATGATAAAGCCCAAAACGATTATCACTGATCACTGCATCAAAATGATATTCAGTCACCATTTTTTTCAACCAGGCATGTTCTTTTTTTATTATTTGTAGGAATCTTGGAGCCTGTAAAAGCATCTGCCAGAGCAAACCAGCCGCTGAAGCCGCATACCGGGCACGGTATCCTTCAAGCTGCAGAAAAGGCACCCCCGGAAATTCTTCCCGTAACAATACTTCCTGGACAGCTTCCCCTGCCAGCCAAACCTCACAATCAAGGGTCAAAAGCTCCCGGATGATAGGAATACAGCGGGTGGCATGGCCCAATCCCCAATCCAGCGGGGCGACCAGGATGCGGGGTTTTCCGTTGATTTTCCGGCCTTCCGGCTGATTCGTGTTAATTTTTTTTATTCCGGGGCTCACCGATACTAAATTGTTTGTAAAATAGTTTTAATTTAGAAAGCAAGAATATGAAAACCATCAACAAAATAGCGATAGTCCTGTTATTAACTGTGTTTCTGGCTTCCTGCAGCAAGAACTACTATTCCGGCAGTGGAAAAGGTGGTGGAGGTTGCGGTTGTCCAAGCCACAAAGGCATGTCGGGTTATTAATCAGAACACTAGAAACGAAAACTTTTCATGAGAGGTCCCAAACGTGACATCCTCGTTGTTGTGAAAGATCAATACCTGAGTGAGCAGGATATTGAACAGGAGGTGCAGTGCCTGAATGAAATGCTGAGGATTACAGAGACGCATGAAGAATTTTGCAAAGCACATGAATTAGTAGATCGTAACCGCATTACAAACAGGCCTAAAAAAATAATAAAGGCAATACAGTTTTCAGAACTTCAGCCGTTCCGGTTTTTGATCAATAAGAACTGAATAAAAAAGAGAGTCAGCCGACTCTCTTTTTTATTATGCTACTTTTTTCAATGCTTCCCTGAGCTTTTCTATCATTTCATTAATCTCTGCTTTTTTACAAGTACCCACACTTAAACGATACCAGGCCGAGCTTTTATCAGCACCAAATGCATAGAAAGGGACAACGGCTAAACCAGCAGTGTTAAGTATATAAGCGGTTACATCTCCCTGGTTAGCTAATAGTTTTCCATCTGAAGTTGTTTTGCCAGCCAGGTCAATTTTAATGGTCAGGTAAATCGCTGCTTCCGGTGCAATGGCATCAACGGACAGGCCTTCTGATTTCAGTTGCTGAAATCCTTCATAAATGCGGCGGAGCCGTTCTTCCACTTCTTTTTTAAAATTGGAGAGGTACCGGTGAATGTTTTCCCGTTGCCCCAAATAATAAGCTACGGCTTTTTGTTCTGCCATCGGTGCCCAGGCACCGATATGAGTAAGTATAGCTTTCATTTTACTGATCACAGTCGCAGGTCCCATACTCCAGCCAACTCTTACTCCTGTTGCGGCAAAAACTTTACTGATCGCATCAATATAAATAGTGTATTCTCTCATAGCGGGCCGGAGCGATACCGGGTCGTAGTGTTTGATATCACCATAGGTCAGGTGCCAGTACATCTGGTCGAACATGACATACAATTTCTTTTCACTGTCAGTTCTTCTTTTATTCTCTTCAATCACCAGGTCGCAAATGGCTTCCAGTTCTTTTTTACTAAAAGTGGTGCCGGTGGGGTTTTGTGGTGAGCAAAGAGCAATCAGGGTGGCTTCTTTTACAAAGGGCCGTATAGCATCAGCAGTAGGCATGAAGTTAGTAGCGGCTGTTGCTTCGATCACAATATGTTCGCCTCCTATGAAATGTGTGTAGTGATTATTATTCCAGCTGGGTACTGCATAGATGATCTTGTCCCCTTTATCACAAATCGCCCTGAATAAAGAATAGATCAACGGTCTTCCCCCGGAAGCCACCAGTATTTCATTGATACCATAATCCAACCCCTCTTCATCTTTGAGAAAGGAGTGAATAGCTTCCCGCAGGTCAAGATTACCTTCTGCAGCAGGGTAATTGGTAAAATGTTTACGGTAGGCTTCTACGATGGCATCTTCCAGTTCTTTGGGAATAGGAAAGATGGAGGGATCAAAATCACCGACAGTAAAATTATAAATGCGTTCACCCTGGCGGATCTTCTCTCTTATTTCTCCCCCCAGTTTTACAATTTCAGAACCGATCAGTGTTTCGGATAAATAGGATAGTTTCATAATCCAGCCTTTGGCGCAAATGTAACAGGATTGCCGGAGAAGACCATCACCCGGGCAGCAATAAAAAAGCCGGGCAATGAACCCGGCTTCTGTATTCGTCAGCTTGTTTTATTCAATCGGTTTATATTCTTTAAATAAATTAACCTTTGTTCCGTCTACCTGTTGCCGGTAGTTTTTCCATTTTTCCGCATAAAATGTATTTATTTTTTGTACCACATCATTCACAGCTGTTTCTGC
>CALRSN020000076.1:0-7969 GCA_943370865.1 Bordetella parapertussis | reverse complement strand
TCGAACTGATGTTGTCGCAACCCCTGAGCCGTACCCGGATTTTACTGAGCGAATATGCCGGCGTGGCATTATCACTACTCAGTGCTTTTTTCATTGGTGTGGGTATTCCTGTATTGTTTTTTGCTTTTGATGAGACGGGCCTGGCCCTTTTGTTCACCGGTGGTGCCCTCACTCTCGTATTTACTTCCATCGCCTTTTTGGCCTCCGTAAAAGCAAGAGATAAAGCAAGAGGTATCGGCGCTGCCCTTTTACTCTGGTTCTATTTTGCACTGATCTATGATGGATTAGTGTTACTTATCCTGTTTGCCTTTAGTGATTATCCGATGGAGAAATTTACGCTTTTGCTCTCAGCATTGAACCCAATCGATCTTGGCCGGATCTTCATCATGCTGAAAATGGATATCAGTGCTTTGATGGGCTATACCGGTGCATTGTACAAAGATTTCTTTGGCAGCGGTACGGGTGTATTTTTCACACTGGGCATTATGCTGGTCTGGATCACCTTGCCATTGTTATGGGCTATCCGGGTTTTTAAAAGAAAAGACCTCTGACAGTATTTTATACATTTTAAAAAGAAAAAGACTATGAATCAATTATCATCTCAAACCCTGGCACAGATCGTATCCTCTAATCACCGTACTGCATCTGTCTTCGAAAAGTATAATCTTGATTTTTGCTGCAAAGGGAAAAGATCTCTTGAACAAGCTTGCAATGACCAAAATATACAGGTGGAAGAATTACTAAAAGAACTGGAAACAGTTGCTGCGAGCGGTAATGCTGAAGCATTCCCTTTTGATATACTCAGCCTTACCCAATTGACCGATTATATTGTTTCCACGCACCACTCTTATGTAAAAGGAGAAATGCCGCAATTACTGGGTTATCTTGAAAAGATCGCTTCCAAACATGGCCCCCGTCATCCTGAGCTATATAAAATATTTGAGCTATTCGCAGCGGTAAAAGAAGAAATGGACCTGCATATGCATAAAGAAGAGATCATTCTTTTTCCAAGGATCAAAGAGCTGGAAGATATTTCACAACAGGACAAAAATGGGTTCAGGCCCAATATCACTTATCTGTCGGGGCCTATCAATGTGATGGAAGAAGAACATGATCATGCTGGTTCTGCTTTGCAGGAGATACGACAGCTGACCAATAATTACCAGGCCCCGCTGGATGCCTGTACCACCTATAAAGTAGCCTTTGCTTCCCTGAAAACTTTTGAGGAAGACCTGCATCGTCATGTTCACCTGGAGAATAATTTACTATTCCCTAAAGCGATCAGCCTCCTGGAAAAATTGACAGCAACCAGCCTGAATTAAAATAAGAAGAGAAGGTTTGCGTAACTTAGTCTTGTGAACAAGTTGTTTTTTATTATACCCCTTATTATTACAGGATTTTCCTGTTCAAAAAATAACAACCGCGAGACCGACAGGATACTCCCTGTTGTTTCTTTATCAGCCCCGTTGAATAACCAGGTATTCACAGCAGGGCAATCCGTGAATATTACCGGAACACTCAGCGATAATCAGCAACTGGCAGAAGTGCATGTACATATTTCTAATAACAATACCGGCACTTTACTCGTGGATATTCATCGCTACCCCTTATCGGCTACTTATACACTGAATGAAAGTTTCTCTGCCCAAAGCGGAATTGAATACAAGATACAGGTGATTGCAAAAGACAATGCGGCCAATGAGAACAGAGCCACTGTACTGGTTAGCACAAATTAAAGGCTGCCTGTTGCCAGGCAGCCGTTTGATACACACCAACTCATGAAAAAAACAAATTTTATTCAACGGGGCGCTATCGTAAGCACGGGTATTTCTGATTGTTTGTATAAATAATTTCTCAACAGCCGGCTGAACCAGCCTTTCAGGGCAGATTCCTTACCTGAATTAACAACAATGAGATCTGCACTGATATTATTAGCATATGCAAGTGTGTCATCTGCCACTGCTGGCCCCTCTTTTGTTGAACAATACACTTTCACATTAGTATAATCTCTCAATAACTGGTAAGCCATTGTCAGGTATTTTATCCTTCTCTTATCAACCATCTCATTATTGCTGCGATGACCTGTCAGGTGAACCATGCTATTGAACTGGCTGGCCAGCCGGGCTGCAATAGATAATTTCCTTACCGGTAAAAAATCATTTACGGGTACAACTATGTTTTGTAAATGTTTCACATCAAAATCTCTTGTTACGGTAAGAATAGGGCATTGCGACTGTAACGACAGTTCGTTCACATCAACCTCGTATACCAAAGCACCAAAAAATTTCTTTTTATGCCGGGGAATCATCACCAGGTCAATATGCCGGGTAATGATCAGTTCCTTCATCTGCACATCCCAGCTTCCCGAACTGACCGATGCATCAAGTACAAGGCCTTCCCGTAAACGGTGCCGGTACTTGCTAACCAGTTTTTTCATTTTGCGCCGGGCCTTCTCTTCTGTATTGAAGAATGCCGGTGCGGAAAAATAACCATCAAAAAAAACGGAAACAGGCAGGTAGGGAGTACATACATGCAACAGGTGAATATCACAACCAAAATGATTGGCCACCTGGACAGCTTTTTCAATTATAAAATTGGTGTTCCTGTTAAAACCCACCGGTACCAGTATATGATCAAAAAGTTGTTGCATTCATTAGTTATGACGACTACAAAGTAAGCCACCCGGTTAAAAAGGGGATTAACCTGTTATTAGAAAAGAGTTAAAAGCTCAGCGAAGCATCGTAGGCAGAATGATCTTGAAAATAGTACCCTGCTCAGGTTCGGAGGCAATCGAGAGTGTTCCTTTATGAAGATTAATGATACGTTTTGTTAATGTAAGACCAAGTCCCACCCCTGGTTTTCCTTCAGCATTCCCTCCCCGGTAAAATGGTTCAAAGAGCCGGTTCATCTCGTCTTCAGGAATAATATCGCCTTTATTGACGAACCAGATCTCCGCTTTATCAGCTTTAAAAAACAATTGAACGTTCACAGACCTGTCCGGGGAATACTTACACCCATTTTCCATTATGTTCCTGAATGCACTTTGCAATAAATGAACATTACCAAATACCAGGCATTCATTTTCATCTTCCGGAAGTTCATTAAATTCAAGCGACACATTATACCCGTTATGCTGGCGCAAAGTTTCGCTATGTGCCTTCAGCAACACTTCATCAATTCTGACTTTGTCCAGAGAAATGGCACCATGCGTTCCGGCATTAGCAATCTCCAGCAATGTTTTAGTCAGCTGGTGAAGCTCTTGTATATCTTCCAGTACTGAACCTAATACCCGGCGGTACTCTTCATCGCTCCGGTTATGCAATAATGCCACTTCGATCTGGCTGGAAACAGAGGTCAATGGCGTTGATAATTCATGAGAAGCATTGGAAATAAATCGCCGCTGAATAGCAAAGGATTCTTCCAGCCGGTTCAGCAGGTCATTGAATGTTGCATTGAGCTGCGAAAATTCATCTCTTTTGTTACCTACATATAACCGATGGGCAAGATTTTGTGAAGTGATCAGCTGCACATCCCTGATCGTTTGGTTGATAGGCTTTACCAGGCTTTTGGCAAAAAGATATCCTGCAAGAATGGTAACCAACAAGGCAACCGGCAGGTAAACCAGGAATAATTTTTTCAGGTTACTGATATATTCCCTTCCGGTCACATTCTCCGCTGCTGCCAACACGGTATATGAAATACCACCTGATGCTGCCTCCATCAAACAAACATCTTTTTTTCCATACGTGAAAAAAAGTATACTATCTGTTTTCAGCCGGTCAAAGAGATCCCTGTCAACACTGATCAGAGAAGTACCCTGATCATGGTATTCATAAAAAATAATCCCGTTCTTGTCATAGATGTTGATATTCTTATTGACCAGGGCCGCCGGCGAAGTTGAATCCAGCGACTTCAGCAGGTTCGTCGTATCATTCCTGAACAGGTTATACTGGTAGACCGTCCGTGCTGCACGGGTCTGCAATCTTTTCCGGAAATCTTTTTGAATATTCTGATCGCTGATGTTATAAATAATCACCGCAATGACCAGTACAATACCGGAAACAATGGCTGTAAACAGGAGGTTAATTTTGACCGATAATTTCATCAGCTTTTATCTTTCAGGATATAGCCCATTCCCACCTGGGTATGAATAAGCGGTTCATCAAACCCTTTATCAATTTTTTTCCGGAGGTAATTCACATACACATCGATCACATTGGTACGGGTGTCAAAATCAATATCCCATACCTGCAGGGCAATATCAGCACGGGATACCACCCGGTTCTTATTGCGCAGCAAATATTCCAGTAACTGGAATTCTTTTGCTGTCAAAGAGATTACTTGCTCATTTCTTGTCACTTCTTTACTATCCAGGTTCATGACAAGGTCGCCTGCCTTTAATAAGGTGCCGGTTGCTACGGTACTATGAATTCTTTTCAGCAAAGCCCTGATGCGCACCAGGAGTTCCCTGAAATCAAAGGGCTTGATGATATAATCATCAGCACCGGCATCAAATCCTTCTATCTTATCATCCACAGCACTCATAGCAGTCAGCATCACTACGGGTATAGCAGCATTTGCTGAGCGGATAGCTTTGCATAATTCATACCCGTTCATACCGGGCAGGTTAATATCAAGGATCACCAGGTCAAAAGGCTGATTGCGGAATAATTTCCATCCCATTACTCCGTCATATGCCACTTCTGCCTGGAAACTGTTTTCTGTAAGCCCCTGCTTTAATGAATCAGCGATCTTTTTTTCGTCTTCTACAATTAGAATATTTATATCCAGTGTCATTATTGTATAAAGTTAATGGCTGTTCAGTAATAAATAGGTTTTGTACAACTGGTCAATAAGTATAGCTGTTAATAAAGAATAGGTGCGTCACCTCGTTCGACTGCAAAATTCCTTTAATCCTCCCTGGTCCGGTCCAATGCTGCATTAAAACTATATTAGTTCTCTTTGCCAGGTCTTGAGGCGATAAATTACAAGTTTCTATCTTTGTCATTATGCATATTGACATTCTCACCGTTTTACCAGAACTGCTGGAAAGTCCACTGAGCCACAGCATCATGAAAAGGGCACAGGAAAAAGGTTTACTGACTGTGGAAATTCACCAGCTGAGAAAATGGGCCGTAAATGAATACGGCCAGGTGGATGATTACCAGTATGGCGGTGGTGCGGGAATGGTGATGATGTGTGAGCCGCTGGTCAAAGCCATTGAAGAATTATCGGCTGTCAGAACCTATGATGAGATCATTTTCCTGACCCCGGATGGTGAGCAGCTGAAACAAAAAATGGTCAATACACTCTCCTTAAAAGAAAATCTTTTGCTGATCTGCGGGCATTATAAAGGCATTGACCAGCGCATTCGTGACCATTTTGTTACTAAGGAAATTTCCATCGGTGATTTTGTGCTGAGCGGAGGTGAACTACCCGCTGCCATCTTAGTAGATGCCATCGGCCGTTTACTGCCCGGTGTGTTAAATGATGAAACGTCTGCTCTTTTTGACTCTTTCCAGGACAACCTCTTAGCTCCACCCGTATACAGCAGACCTGTGGATTTCAGGGGCTGGAAAGTGCCGGATGTGCTCATGAGTGGTAATCACAGGCTGATCGAAGAATGGCGGCATGAGCAGTCATTACAACGAACAAAAGACAGAAGACCCGATCTGCTGGATAACCAGTAGAGATTTCCCCCTGAACTGCTTTAATCATCTTCAGGCTGCTATCAGCAGCACCACGTAATACAGCAGGATGATCAGTACGTTGACAGCCATTGTTATTTTCATATGTATGGATTTTAATGGTTGCGATGGCTTCTACAATAAGTGGCAAACACATTGCCAAAGCCAGCTTATCCACAGCGGATTTATACCGGGCAAACACTGTTCTTTTTTGCGTACAATTTGTAACAGGTAAATATTCCCTCCCGGTAAAAGTGAAAAAACAGTTTTTCCTGTAATTACCGCAGCACATCAAACGATTGTCTGAATTTGGCAAGCTGTAGTATTCTACTGGTTATTTTATGAACTTGCAGCAACTCAATGAAAGGAATATGAATAACGATCGCAGGAAATTTTTACGCCGTATGGCTGTTGGTGGCGGCTTGTTAGCCACCGGACTACCCTCTTTTGCTTCTGTAGCTGCAACTGATGAGGAGATCGAAAGATCAGCTTCATTGGAAAAAGGAAAGCAACGGTTCAATATGTGTGGCTATGCAGCTCCGAAAATAGCAACGGTTCGTATTGCCGTGATCGGCCTGGGACAAAGAGGAAGTGACGCCGTTGAACGTTTAAGTTATATCGACGGAGCTGTGATCGTCGCCTTGTGTGATAAATATCCTGACCGGGTGGTGGCGGCCCAAAAGACCCTGGAAAAAATGGGCAGGCCGAAAGCAAAAGAGTACAGCGGAGAAGAAGGATGGAAAGCTGTTTGTGAGAGTAATGATGTTGATCTTGTCTATACGCCAACGCCCTGGCACCTGCATACACCCATTGCTGTATATGCGATGAAGAATGGAAAGCATGCTGCCATTGAGGTGCCCGGAGCTAAAACCATTGATGAATGCTGGGAACTGGTGGAAACATCGGAGAAAACCAAACAGCATTGTATGATGCTGGAGAATTGTTGCTATGATTTTTTTGAATTGTTGACCCTGAATATGGCCCGGCAGGGATTATTCGGGGAAGTATTACATGCTGAAGGAGCCTACATTCATGACCTGAGCAAGGACTGGCTGTTCAATAAGAATGCTTATGCAGATATGTGGCGGCTGAAAGAAAATATTGGCCGCAATGGCAGCCTTTACCCCACCCATGGCCTGGGACCCGTTGCCCAATGCATGAATATCAACCGGGGCGATCAGTTAGATCATCTCGTTAGCATGAGCACCAACGATTTTTCACTGAATACGATGGCCAAAGAGCTGGCAGCAAAAGATGATTTCTTTAAAGACTATACAGATAAGCCTTATCGTGGGAATATGAATACGACCCTGGTAAGGACTCATAAAGGCAAAACCATTATGATCCAACATGATGTGTCAACGATCCGGCCTTATTCAAGAATTCATTTGATCAGCGGAACAAAAGGTGCCGCCCAAAAATGGCCTGGCCCGGAAAGAATTGCATTTGGTCATAGCTGGATCAAGAAAGAGGAACTGGATAACCTGTATAAAAAATATTCTCCACCGATCGTTAATCACATTGGCGCCATTGCTAAAGATGTAGGTGGCCATGGTGGTATGGATTTTATTATGGACTGGCGCCTTATCGATTGCCTGCGGAATGGACTGCCACTTGACCAGGATGTGTATGATGCAGCCGCCTGGAGTGCCGTCACTCCTTTAAGTGAGAGATCAGTGACTAAAAAATCAAGGACAGTGGATGTGCCCGATTTTACCAGGGGGGCCTGGAATACCAATAAACCAGTTGCCCTGACCCTGGATGGCGGTGGCAATACAGGTGTTATAAAACCTCAAAAAACTGAACTGAAACAATAAGCCTGTTAAAATATCGCTTCTTTAGTGTAACAATAACTGATTGCCAGCCGTTTATCAGGGGCTGGCGTCAAACAATCAGTTTTTTATTAGCCGGAATCCCTTAGTTTTACGCCGTTTGAATACTCAGGAATTTTTGGGTATTTAAAGTATGTATTAGTAGCCGTAAACCCGGCTTGTTTTTCAATCAACTAAGCTATTTCATGAAGGCACTGACCACCATTACGGATCCAATTTATATTCCAAAAGATCACTACAGCTGGTATGAAAAATTCTGGCTGAATTATATCAGTGATAAGAGAGATCTTCCATTTATTCATTTGCTGACAGCCATTCACATTCTTGTAATACCTGTGGCCGTATTATTATATACACCGCTATTACAGGGCTGGTACTGGTGGCTGGCCTATATCCCCTATTTCTATGTTTCCCAGATGTATTTCAAAGGCCGGTTTGGTTTGATGCTGC